>NZ_RQVA01000007.1:0-107364 GCF_003992255.1 Veillonella sp. CHU110
ACCCAATGAATATATAGCAGAGTACTTCTTAAATAAACTTTTAGGAGGTTGTGTCACAAATGTTTGACTACCGTAGACTTTAACTGTGTCTATTTTCATGTTTTTCTTGCATTTCAACGTGTTATAGTGTACAATAATAAGGCTTATTGATGGTAAGCATCTTCCTACCCCTATGTGAGATAGGGGCGTTAGTCCGAAAGAGGAGGTGATTTTGTATGAACAAATACGAAGTCATGGTGATTGTGAAACCAGCTGATGAAGAGACAAACAAAGCTACTTTTGACAAAATTGAGGCTTTAATTGCTCGTGTTGGCGGTACAGTTGAGAAAGTTGACGTTTGGGGTAAACGCCGTTTAGCGTATGCAGTAAATAAACATACTGATGGCGTATACGTATTGATTAACTTTGAGTCCGCTCCTGGCGAAATCAAAGAAATCGACCGCGTTCTTAAAATCGACGATAACGTTCTTAGACACCTGATTGTAAAACACGAAAAATAATAGCCTAAGGAGGTTAGGATTATGAATTCTGTACAACTGTTAGGAAATTTAGCTCGTGACCCTGAGGTGCGTTACACAAAAACTGGTCGTGCTGTTGCTACTTTTACAATAGCTGCATCCAATTCTTATGTGGATCAAAATGGTGAGACAAAAGAACAAACTGCGTTTGTTAACTGTGTAGCTTGGGGAAAATTAGGAGAAGCTGCGGGAAATTTGCGTAAAGGTAGCCGTTGTTTCGTAGAAGGTCGTATTTCTACACGTTCTTATGAAGCACAAGATGGTACAAAACGATATGTTACTGAAGTAGTAGCAAACTTCGTTGGTCAAGCCTTAGATACGCAATCTTTTGATGCCTTTGGTGGCGACAGTTCATCAAATTTTGATGGATTTGGTGCTGGTGCAGGCGAAGAAATTCCGTTCTAAGCTAAGAACTCCACAACTAAATCAAAGGAGGTTTCTCAATGAGAAGAGATAGAGGCAGAAAACCAAGAAGAAAAGTATGTAACTTCTGTGTAGATCATGCTGATCAAATCGACTATAAAGATATTGCTAAACTTCGTCGTTTCACGACTGAACGCGGCAAAATTCTTCCTCGTCGTATTTCTGGTGTTTGTGCTAAACATCAACGTAAATTAACACTAGCAATCAAACGTGCTCGTGCAATCGCGTTGTTGCCATTCACAGCAGAATAATTCAATACAAAATGAAAACCCAGTAACTAGCCTAGTTACTGGGTTTCTTGTTTTCTAAAAGGGAGTTAAAAGGGTATAAATTGAAATCGTTGCTACCCGGTTGCAACCACTTTTTATGCTTTTTTGCGTGCGGTTGCAACCACTTTTTCATGGTCCCCTCTGTTGTGTATACACGATACATGATATAATACAGATATAAAACAAAACCGCATAATATCAATGGTTACAAGAGATAGTGTGTATGACTAATGATACACACATATGATAATTAAATATCAAAACGGATACACAACTTTTCACACAAGAACGAAAGCACTTGTATAGGAATTTCCTATATAGGTGCTTTTCTTTTTGTCTTTAAAACTTGATTAATTTAATTGGGAAAGTATATGAACCGTAGTGATACTTATTTTTTTTATTTTATTATTAGAAAATCTAAATGCAAAAAAATGCAACATATGCAATCAAGTCTTTCATGTAGTAATCGTATCAAAATATTATATCTTTAAACCATCACTACGGTATTTTTTTATATTAAGAAAGGAGAAGTATGCCAAGAACAAAAGAAACTGTAGCAGAAGAAAAACTAGTTACAGAAGAAAAGACAAAAAAAGAACCAGTGTTAAAGATTTGTCCCGTGAACCCTGAAAGGTTCGAATCGCCTACAAAAGGGACTGAGAAGGCGAGCTGTTATGACATTTATTTACAAGAAGATATCGTAATTCCAAGAGGTTTACAAAATCCTACATGCATTAAATTAGGGTTAAAAATGGAAATACCAAAAGGATACGATATTAGATTATACCTACGTAGTAGTGTGGCACGTGATCTACATTTAATTATGGGAAATGCTGTAGGTATTATTGACGAAGATTTTAGAGGAGAACTAACCGCCTATGTTTATAATTTAGGTGGATATCCAGTTTTTCTAAAAAAAGGACAACGTGTATTTCAATTTGAATTACAAAAGAAAAATAAATATCATGTAGAGCTTGTGTCTAATATTTCCGAAGAAACAGAACGAGGAGATGCAAGCGGTAGTACAGGGAGATAGAAACAATGGCAAAAAAAGATGTAAAAACACTTAATATTAAGGGTGTATGTAAATGGGCTAAAGTTTGGGAAAGTGGAGAATATAACGGTAAGTTAACAGGTTATTCCATTCAAGTAGCACCAGAAGAAAAAGAAACGGAAAAAGTTCTAAAAGAATTATTAGGAATATGGAACCAAGGTAAAGATGAAGTCTTGAAAGACAAAAGCTTTAAACCTAAAGAGGGGTATTTATATTTAGGTGGAACAGAGCCTGACGAAGACGAGGAAGACCAAGCAAGATATTTTAAAGCAAAACGTATCCATGAGTTTAAAGATAGACAAACAGGGGAAATGATTCCAATTACATTACCTATCTTTGATGCATATGGTGTCCCCATGCAAAAAGGTACCATGATTGGTAATGGTAGTATTGTAACGATGAATGTACTCCCCACAGTATATGCTGTAAAAAAAGATACATATGGTGTGTCTTTAAAATTATTAGCCTTGCAAGTAAATAAATTAGTTGAATATAAAAAGGATGCATCTAGTTATGGTTTTGAATCAGCAGATCCTGAGGATGATGAAAGTACTCCATTCGATGAGGTAGAATTCTAATGAAATTCAGTAGAACAAGAGGTTACTATAAACCAAAAGATAAAACGGTTCGAAGTAACTTTGAATATGATATCAAGTGTAATCTTGTAAGAGCTGGTGTGTCTTTTGAATATGAAACCAAACGTATTCCTTATACAGTCACTCATACATATAAGCCTGATTTTATTTTACCTAATGGGATTATCGTAGAAGCCAAAGGGCTATTTGAACCATCAGATAGACAAAAACACCTATATATTAAAGAACAACATCCAGAGCTAGATATACGTTTTTTATTTATGAGAGACCAATGGTTAACAGCAAAACGGAAACAGAAGTATAGCACCTGGTGTAAAAAACATGGATTCAAATATCACATTGGTAAAATGATTCCAAAAGAATGGATAGAGGAAGAACCATGATTAAAATAATTATTGCACGTGGAAATTTTAATAATAAAACGGCAGAAGCATTTAAACATATCATGCGTGGCGAAGGATACACTACATCACCATATCATTTTTATGTGGATTGTAATGCAACAATCACAAGGCTAAAAGACATTAGCACTTTAAACAAAGATGATGAATTAAAAATTATGGTAGATTGTGGAAAACTCAAAAAGATTAGTGAGAGACAAAAAAAGAAACTCCATAGATTACTTGCAACAGTCAAGGCACGATTTAAAGGAGATGTGCAAGACTATGAAAAACTATTACTTTGAAGGAACTGTAACAAAGAAAATTAAAGGAACCTTTTCTTTAGCAGAACATATTGATCCTGAAGATTATATAGATAATCTAGCATGGAAAAAGGATTCATTTTTTAATGATGCAGAATATAATGGTAAAATAACAGAAATTGAAATTGATAGTGTTGTAGAAATTTGAGGTAAAATATGAATAAATTTGTGTCTTATGAGATTAAACCTTATGTGTATATTTCTAATGAAGGTGACGTAGAAAAGTGTAATGAGCTTGTAAACTTAAACATTAACGAAAAATTAGAGGGATATATTGAACAGGTTATTTTGTATGATAATTGCTACACGGTGAAGTATATTGATGAAGTATTGAAAATAGAGTGGGAAACAACTACAGATACTGTAGTATCATACACTATTGAAGAAGGTATTCTACTTGATAGTTTAGCCGTGAAACAGCTTGAAGAACTTCTATCACAATGTGAAGAAAGTATGGAAGAATATATTATTAATCATACGCAACCCGTACAGGAGTAACTATGAAACCATTAATTGAGTTTAAATTAAAACATACAGTTAGGTCTTATGACGATACGGAAAAGGCATATACCCTATATGATTTGAAAATAGCTGAAGAAATAGATGGGTATCAACAAACAATGTTTTATAAGCAAGTTCGATACACATTATATATTAAATGGCTAGGGGTGGATTGTTGGGTAATAGATGATTATGGCAACAAGACATTCTGGTTTAGTCTCAATCATATAGTAAAAGAAGCCAAGTTAGATATGCAAGAAGTAGAAGAGATAAAAACAATATTAAATCTTTTTAAAAATGATATGTATCGTTACATCAATAAAAATAAGTCGATGAAAGAATGGCTAGAATGTGAAGATATCCATGTAACAATTTAAGGAGTGAATACAATGAAAGCACCAAATACACCAAATACACCGATTATGTTTGAACTTATACGAGAAACTGTAGGACACAATGGAAGATTTATGACAGATGATGTATATTACCGTATTAACAACCTAAAAATTGATCAACGTTTAGACGGTTTTTGTACCACTACAACTATTCCCCTTTACTTGAATGGTAAAGATGAATTTGAAGTAAGCTATAAAAATAACCAATTAACAATAACTAAACTTTATCTAGGTATACGAGATTTTACTGTTTGTATTGAAGAGGGATTTGTACTCCGCAAATCGGATGCAGAATTTGTAAGAAATATTCTATATACATGTTTAGAAAGCATGAATGAATATGTAAAGACACAAATTTTTGAGGACAGCACATATACAGCAATTGAGGTTAAGGATACATGGAAAATGATAGGTTAAACAAACAAATTGTAGAAATGCATTTACCTTGCCCATCTTGTGGTAGTCATGATGCCTTAACAACCTACGCAGATGGGCATTCCTATTGTTTTAGTTGCAAAACTACGACATTTCCGAAAGAAGACCAAGGAGGGGGAACTGTTACCTCCGCCCCCTCTTGTGTCTTTATCCAAGGACATTTACAAGCCCTAAAAGCAAGAGGGATTACACTTGCCACATGTAGCAAATATGGCTATGTGACGGGCAGTTACCAAGGCAAGCCTTGCCACATTGCAAATTACTATGATGAATATGGTAAATTGAAGGGGCAAAAGCTACGCTTTCAAGACAAAACATTCAAAGCAATTGGAAGCACTACGGGTACATTCTATGGACAACAATTATTTGCTAAAGGCAAACGATTAATCATTACCGAGGGTGAAATTGATTGCTTAACAGTCAGTCAAATCTATGGGAATATAGCATGTGTTGTGTCTATTCCTACAGGTGCTGGTAGTGCTAAAAAGACATTTGAGAAAAACCTTGAATGGCTGAATAATTTTGAAGAAGTTATAGTAGCATTTGACAGTGATAAGGCAGGATTAGATGCAATTGAAAGCATTCAAGGAATATTGCCAAGCGAGAAATTAAAAGTAGCAAGGCTACAGCATTACAAAGACCCCAACGAGTACCTTATGGCGAATGAGGGGGATAAGCTAGTAAATGCTATCGACAATGCAAAATCATATAGCCCAAGTAACATTATTAATGGTAGTGAGTTATGGGAACTTTTAAAAGAAGAACCTGAAGAAGTCCGAGGATATTCTCTACCATGGCAGATTGATGCAGACACAATGATAAAGGGCATTCGTAAGGGTGAAATAGCATTAGTAACGGCAGGTACTGGTATAGGTAAGAGTACGTTTGTACGTGAAATACTCTATCATCTAGGAGTGGATCAGCACATGAAAGTAGGCATCATGATGTTAGAGGAGAATACCAGACGAACCGCCAAGGGAATTATTGGTATCCATTTAAACAAGCCTATCCATATAAGCCGTGCAGAAGTTAGCGACTATGAATATAAACAAGCTTTTGATGAAACTTTAGGTAAAGGACTGTTTGTCTTATATAATCACTTTGGGTCTTTGGAAACTGACAAGCTATTAAATGCAATGCGATACATGGCAGTCAGTGAAAGATGTGACTTTTTAATTCTAGACCATGTAAGCATAGCAACAAGTGGTATCGAAGCAAAGAACGAAACAAAGATGATTGATGTTTTAATGACAAGACTACGTAGCCTAGTAGAAGAAACTGGTACAGGTATGGTGGCAATTTGTCACTTAAAACGCACAGAAGATAAAAAAGCACATGAAGAAGGTGGACATGTATCACTGAATCATTTAAGAGGTAGTCAATCATTGGCACAATTAAGTGATACGATCATAGCCCTTGAACGAAACCAACAAAGTGAAAAGGATAGGGATGTTATGGGTATACGTATACTAAAATGTAGACATACAGGTAACACAGGGTTAGGAGGCTTTTTGTCTTTTAATCGTGAGACAAATAGATTAGAAAAGTATCAACCACCAATGGAAACATATGGATTCGATACTGAAGATGGTGGAGGTGAGTTCTAATGCTTATCTTTGATATAGAAACAGATGGGCTATTAGATACTGTTACAAAAGTACATTGTGGATGTATTTACAATACAGCAACAGAGGAATACAAATTATACAGACCACAAGAAATAGAGAATATGTTAGAAGAATTATTAAATGCTGATAGCATATGTGGACATAATGTTATCATGTTTGATATACCAGTATTAGAAAAGCTATATAACGTGCAATTTGACCAAGAAAAAGTCATAGATACATTAGTATTAGCACGCTTAGTATACTCTAATATCAGTGATATTGATGCAGTATTGGTAAGACAAAACAAGCTATCACGCAAGTTATGGGGTAGTCACTCATTAAAAGCCTATGGCCAACGATTAGGCGTTTTAAAGGGAACCTATGCTGAAGATACAGAAGATTGTTGGGCTTGTTTTAATGAAGATATGCTAGCTTATAACAAGCAAGACGTGGTAGTCACAAAGAAATTATATGAAAATTTGTTGTCTAAAGGGTTTACCGAAGATGCAAGCCTACTTGAGCATAAGGCACAGTGGCTTATGTTTAAAATGGAGCAGAACGGCTTTCCTTTTAATCTTGAAAAAGCCTACGAACTCAAGGCAATACTTGAGGCTGAAAGACAAAAAGTAGAAGCAGAGCTAACAGAACAGGCTCCATTAATTCCCGATAAATTATTCATACCAAAAGTGAACAATAATAAATTAGGCTATGTAAAAGGAGTGCCAATACAAAAGTATAAAAAGTACAATCCAACGAGCCGAGACCACATGAAATATATATTTGAGACACACTACAAATATGTGTTTAAAAAATGCATGTATGATAAAGACGGTAAATTAAAACTTGATGAAGAAGCCTTAAAACATATTGAAAAAGACGAAACAACGACAGACGAAGTACGGCATATTGCTAGCCTATATCGTGTGTCTTTTTTATTGTCTAAACGCTTAGGGCAATTGTCAGAAGGTAAGAATGCATGGCTAAAGCTAATAGGTAGTGATGGTAAAATCCATGGTAAATGTAATCCTAATGGTACGGTGAGTGGCAGAGCATCACATAGTAGCCCTAATGTAGCACAAGTACCTAGTGCAAATAGTCCTTATGGAAAAGAGTGTAGAGAACTGTTTGAAGTACCACAAGGATGGTATCAAGCGGGGATTGATTGCAGTGGTTTAGAGTTACGATGTTTAGCACATTACCTATATCCTTATGATCATGGAGAGTATGCACATGAAATCCTTAATGGTGATATTCATACAAAGAACCAAAAGAATGCTGGACTGGAAACACGTAGTCAAGCAAAGACATTTATTTATGGATTCTTATATGGTGGTGGTGATGCCAAGATAGGTGAAATTGTCAACGGTACTAAAGAAGATGGTAGACGGCTGAAAGAAAAATTCCTAAAGAATACACCCGCATTGAAAAACTTGCAAAAGCAAATAAAGGACACCCTATCTAGGTTTAACACAGCGACACGAAAAGTAGAGATGAAACGTAACTATCTATATGGATTAGACGGAAGAAAGTTATATGTACGTTCCTTACATAGTGCATTGAATTTACTGTTACAGTCCGCAGGGGCATTGATTTGTAAACAGTGGATAGTACGCACAGAGCAACGATTGTTAGAACGTGGTTTAAAGCATGGATGGGATAGAGATTTTGTCTTGATGGCATGGATCCATGATGAGCAACAAATAGCATGCAGAACAAAAGAGATAGCTGAAATTGTTGTCTTAGAAGCACAGCAAGCCGTACGAGATGTAGGGGAGCATTATGGATTCAGAATGCAGTTAGACACTGAAGGAAAGATAGGTGAAAATTGGTATGGCACGCATTAAAAGCCTACGTACACTATATGAAATAGAACAGAAGATGTGTCGGCTTATTGAAGAACAGATTAAAGTACCCTATAAAAGCACAAAGGAACATATTGTAGTAAGGGATACCCAGAGTAATTATATTTTACTGGATATAAGGGTGAATATATTACCAGTATTAAATAGTTACTATTGGGCATTAAAGCAAGCTAAGGATTACAATGCATTTTCTTTGCTTTGTCATGGAGTGCATTACATGGCATTTCATATGGATAAGTATTTACAAAAAAGTAAAGATGCGATAGTCAAGGTTTACCCAAAATTAGAAGAATTATATACGTTGAATTATGAATTAAAAGAAATCACCTTAGACTGGTCGATTAATATATCGGAGGTATACGAAAACAGATGAGCGAAGAAACGGTACGTACTAGAGTTATCTTAGACGAGACAATAGAAGAGAAATACCCTATTAATTATGATGTATTGCAAGAGTTAGCAGAAAAGGCAAGTGCATTAAACAGTTGTACATTTGTTCCTTATTGTGGGTGGTATAAGGGAGAGAAAAGTACGTATGTTGAGTATTTAACATTTAGAAACGTCTTACAACAATTTTATATTAGTATTATTATTGACCTTTTACATCAGGATAATATAGAAGAAGTCACAGCATCCTTTTTATTCTATAGATTGTTATTCAATTTAGTTATCAATCATGAGAAACAATGGCATGTAGATATTTTTAACACATGCGAAACACCTAAGGAAGCATGGGAACTGTTTAATCGAATTGAATATCTAATCAATAACTTTGAAACAGAAATATTGTTGTCTGATACGGAGGGGACTGATAATGGTAGATGTTAATTTTCTAAAAGATATAGAAAAATGCTCAAAAGAATTAGTTGATAATTTAGACAACTTATTGTTGTGTGGGGTATGTGAGTTACCTCTTAAAATAAGGACAGAAGCAAGAGGGATTCGCCTAATATGTGATAGAGTACATCATGCTACATGGAAATACTTACAAACAATTGAAGGAACTGCTACTGATTCAAAAGAGGTGTATACAATTAGTGATTTAATCATTGATTTATTAGTAGGAGCATACTTATTTATTAGCATAAGTGGCACTTCATATCATTATTATGAAGAGGTATTAGTGGCTTGTGATGAGTATAGTCCGGATGAAGATACATGGGAACTTTTTCACAGGCTAAAGGAATCGTTAGAACAGGTGTATACATTAAATTTGTTATAGGTGATATATGGAGCCTCCATGTAAAGATTGTCCGTACAGAGAAATAGGGTGTCATGATAGATGCTCTACATATTTAAAATACAGGGCAAATAAAGACAAAGAATGTGAAGAACGGTTAATGAATTATAAAACATACTATTATCCAAGTAGTGATAGTACTTGTTTTAAAAATCGGAACACTTTTAAAAATAAAAGACAAAAAAGGAGAAGATGAAATATGACACCATGGCATGAGTATTTGATGGATGTATATATTACTTGTAAAGTCTTAATAGCTGGTACATGTATTCCAATTGGACTACTCCAAACTTGTGTAGGGCTTGATGTATATGATTCAAAACGAGTTGTATGGGGATTCCTTTTAGCATTATTTGGGGTAGGTATTCCAATGCTATTACCTACACAGGAAATACTTATAAAACTTTTAGAATGGTAAAGGAGCAAATAAGATATGACAAATGAAGAATACGAAAAAGAGAATAATAAACTACAGACAAAAGTTTTTTTCTTAGAACAAAAAGTTGATGCATTAAAAGATGATGTAGATAATTATAAATTAGAATTAAATAATGCCAATGTGAAAGTAGCCTACTTACGGGGCTATATCCATGGCATTCAAGAAGACACCTATGATGAAACTATTATTTGATGCTGACATGTTGTTATATATTGCATGTGAAAAGGCAGAACATGTAGTACATTGGTACGATGATTTATATACATTACATGGTACTTTAAATGAAGCTATTATCCACTTTGACAATCACGTACGAGATTTAATTGAGTTAGTATGTGAACATTGGAATGTAGAGGGTGAATATGAAGTGGTTATGTGTTTATCAGACAATGAGCACAACTTTAGAAACCTAATCTATCCAGATTACAAGGCAAACCGTGGTGAGAAAAGACGACCAATATTATATGCACCTATGAGAGATTGGGTAATGAAAAGCTATAATGCTGTTTGTCTACCATGGCTTGAAGCAGATGATTGTTTAGGATTACAAGCAAATTCTAAAGACACAATTGTAATCAGTGGTGATAAGGATTTACGTACAGTCCCAAGCAGATTTTATGATTTTTCACGTAATATATTTTATGAGTACGATAAAGAAGCATCAGATAACTTTCATCTAATCCAAACGTTAACAGGTGATCCTACTGACAATTATAAAGGGTGTCCTAATATAGGTATCTCAAGAGCAGAAAGACACCTAGACAAAGAAGGATACAATTGGACAAACGTTGTAAATATGTATAAAAAGCAAGGTAGCACAGAAGAGGAAGCCCTCACGAATGCACGCCTTGCTTTTATTTTACGTAAAGGTTTTTATGACAAAAAGAACCAACGTATACGGTTATGGGAACCAAACAAAGACAAAAAGAAATTACATATTTTAGATTTAAAAGAACCTGAAGGAGACTTTTAAATATGGTTAATAAAGAAGATGTATATGTAGATAGTGACCTTGTGTCTTTTATTGAAGAGAATTTTAGTCTTGATTACATCCTAAATAAGCAAGGATGGAATAGCGATAAAATCATAGGTGCTTTGTGTCTTAGAACAGAACTACTAGCACTGTTACATCGTATAAAAGAGGAACAGGACGAAAGAAGGTATAACGTATGAATGATGCAGTGGTATCTCCAAAACATTATAAATTGAAAGGCTTAGGCGACATTGAAAGCATTGATGTACTTAGGGCTGTTTTGTCTAAAGAAGAATTCAGTGGCTTTTGTCATGGAAATACATTAAAGTATCTTATCCGTGCTGGAAAGAAAGACAACAAAGTACAAGATTTAGAAAAAGCAAAAGTATATTTACAATGGCTAATTGAAAACGAAATGAAAGGGGGTGAGACAGAATGAGTTTTTTAGGACATCTTTTAGGTAGTATCTTTGGAGGATTATTTGGAGGTGGAAATAAAACAATTACAATCCCACAACCAACGGTTAGAGCACAAGACCTGGTGCTAAAAACAGAAGCAGAAACACCTGAAGCACCACAATTAGGTCAGACAAAACAGAAGAAAGGCCGTAAGTCATTATTAATTGATCGTAACACAGGCGGTACAGATTATAATGCAACAAATATGTAAGGAATAAAAAGATATGGCGATACAACAGGAACAAGCAATATTAGCTAAAGAAGTATTTAAAAAGCTTTCACAAGCAAAACAACCCTATATAGATAGGGGAATTAAAAATGCTAAAGTCACTATTCCTATCTTATTCCGTGAAGAAACAGACGATGGCAACAAGGCATTAGATGATTTATATTCAAGTATCGGTGCACGTGGTGTTAATAACTTAACATCAAAGCTTATGCTTGCTTTATTTCCCCCTAATGAAAAGTTCTTTAGACTAGGACTAACACCAGAAATGAAAGGACAATTAGTAGGACATGAAGATAAAATAGCTGAAGTGGAGCAACAGCTGATGCAGATTGAAGACACAATCATTCGCAGTATTGAAGAAAACCAAATACGAATTACCATTCAAGAAGGCATATTGCAGTTATTAGTAACTGGAAATTGCCTTCTTTTTTTGCCTCCAAAAGAAAACGGAAGTAGGTTATATAGCCTACATGATTATGTAGTAGAGCGTGATGCAATCGGTAACATCCTAAGGATATGTACAAGGGATAAAGTAACAAAACGATCACTACCGCCACAATTGTTATCCATGATTGATGAGAGTACTAAAGATGATACAGTGCTTGAAGTCTATACACTCATAGTAAGAGAGCAAGATAAATTTGTGTCTTTCCAGGAATTAAACGGTAAACGTGTGGCAGGAAGTGACCAAATATTTCCAATTAATAAAAGCCCTTATATACCTATTCGAATGAGTAAACAGGATGGGGAACATTATGGGCGTTCGTTTGTAGAACAATACTACGGTGATTTGAAAGAATTGCAGAATCACGGAAAGGCATTGTCTTTCACATCCGCAGTCATGAGTAAAATTATTTACCTTGTACACCCTAATGGCGTGACGAGAGCACGAAAGCTACAAGAAGCAAAAAGTGGTGATTTTATAGATGGACGAGTCGAGGATGTGCAAGTACTACAGACACAAAAGTATAACGACTTAGCTATCGCAAAAAACTACATGGATAACATCGAGCAACGATTGAGTTTTGTCTTTTTGATTAGTAGTGCAGTACAACGAAATGCTGAACGGGTAACGGCTGAAGAGGTTCGTATGGTAGCACGTGAGTTAGAAGATACCCTAGGTGGTGTCTATGCGATCCTTACGCAAGAGTTACAACTACCACTTATACGGCAACTGTTAGCAAAACTAATGAGCCGTGGTGAAGTAGTACAACTACCAGACGGCTTTATTGAACCTACTATTACAACAGGAATGGAAGCATTAGGGCGAGGGCATGACTTTAGTAAATATAGCACATTTATTCAAATGTTAGGTGCGTTACCAAACGGCATAGCATTCTTAAAAATTCCGCAATTAATTACATCACTTGCAACATCTATCGGTATTGATACGCAAGGGTTAGTTAAAACAATGGAAGAAATCCAACAGGAACAAGAAGAAGCACAAGCCCAACAAATTGGTATGCAAGCAATGGAAGGAGGATTAAAAGGTGGAGGTAACGAGTAATGAAGGCGTAGTTACAAATGAAGTAAGTGTTAATGAGGAAAGTATTCCACAAGACACAACACAGACTAACGAAACTACACCAACAGAGGGTACACAAACCGAGGGAACACAAACCCAACAGAACACAGAAACAAGTGGTACTAATACATCTATTACCCAAAGTGATGTAGATAGCATTAATGCCACAGAGAATGCATTACAAAAAGATTTAGAAGCACGTGGCGTAGATTTTACAGCAGTAGAAAATGAATATCTACAAAACGGTAGTTTATCCAATGAGACACAAAGTAAATTAACTCAAGCTGGATACCCTAAAGAAGTCATTGATAACTATATTCGTAACGTAGAACGTGAAGCAAATGCTTTTGTGTCTACGGTACAAAGTTATGTAGGGAATGAGCAAGAGTGGAATACCTTTGTGTCTTTTGTGCAATCACAAGGTGATACAGCAATCAATCTATTTAATGATGCAATTAACACAGGCAAATTAGGTATTATCCAAGCAACTGTAGAGCAGTTAAAGACACAAATGGTAAATACCTATGGAACAAATAACCCTACGTTTATGAGTGGGGGCAGTGCTACTGGAGCCGTACAAGAAGGCTTTGCAAGTAGCTATGAAATGCAACAAGCGATGAGTGATAAGCGATACGGAAGAGATAGAGCTTATACACAAATGGTGGAGCAAAAAGTTATTAATTCTAAATTTGATTATTAAAGGAGAAATGAACAATGGCAAACTTAACTAACATTCAACAACCAGGCAAAAATAATGGAACAGGTACACCACTTGATTCCTTGTTAAAAGTATTTAGTGGTGAGGTATTAACGGCATTCAACCGTCAAACATTGGTAATGCCTAACCACATTGTAAAAACAATTGAGAGCGGTAAATCCGCACAATTCCCAGTAAGTGGCCGTGCAGAAGCACGTTATTTACAAGCAGGGGCAAACCTTGATGATACACGTACAGAAATGAAACACAACGAGAAGTTAATCCACATTGATGGCTTGCTTGTGTCTGACGTGTTAATCACTGATATTTATAATGTGATGAGCCACGTAGATTGGAGACAAGAATATTCCAAACAATTAGGGGAAACATTGGCACAGCATGCAGACTTAGCCGTATTAGCTGAAATGGCAAAACTTGCTAAAGAGCAAGAAACATTACCAGGCTTAGGCGGTGGTACTGTTATTACAAAAACATTAGGTGCTGGAGCAACAGGTATCACGCAAGCATTAGGTGATGCAGTTATTCAGGGCTTAATGGAAGTACGTGCAAAATTCACTAAGAACTATGTACCAATGGATGAACGATATGTATATATCACACCAGAAGCCTATAATTCTTTATTAGCAAGCAAAACAGCTATTGATCGTGATTATGGGGCAGTAGCTACAATCGTTGATGGTAACCTTGATAAATTGTTAGGCTTTAAAGTTATCGAAGTACCAAATATCTCTACAGGTACATCCGCAAATGGCGTTATGCAAGGCGTGGGACATGTATTCCCTAGTGACTTAACAAACGTGGCATTTATTGCAGGACATCGTTCTTGTGTAGGTACATTAAAATTAAAAGATTTACAAATTGAACATGGTCGCCGTATGGAATACCAAGCAGACCACATTGTGGCAAAATATGCTATGGGACATGGTGGATTACGACCAGAAGCAGTAGCAGTATGCAATATTAAATAGGGCATACCTAAGACAACAAATTAAGGGAGTAGTAGAAATACTATTCCCTATTTTTGTGTCTGTCCTAAAATAAATAAAGCAAACTGTCCTAGAGAAAGGATGAAAAGTATGATTATAACCCCAAATACAACACTAGATGCTATCAATGAAATGTTAGCAAGTATTGGCGAAGCTCCAGTAGATACTTTAGAAGAAGTAGAAAACGTGGATGTAATGAATTGTAAACGTATTTTAGATAGCGTTTTACAAGAGATACAAGAAGAACAATGGAGCTTTAATTACCATCCACAATATACATTAACACCAGACACACAAACAGGATATATTTATTGGAGCCCTACATTCCTACGTTTAAAAGGAACAGACGGTAAAGTATATCAAGAAAGAAGTGGTGTCTTATTCTCACTCACAGATAACACATCTATATTTACATCACCAATCACGGTAAGTGTAGTTATTCTAGTACCATTTGAAGATTGTCCTACAGCGTTCAAACGATACGTTACAGCAAGGGCAAGCAGATTATTTAGTAGCCGTTATTTAGGGGATGGCCAAGTAACACAAGAACTATACGAAGAAGAGCAAAGAGCACGAGCAAGATTCTATAGTTATGAAATTGATATGACACATCCAAGCATGGCGAACAATTCAGAAATTCAACAACTTATGAATAGAGGTTAGTATGCGAGTATCACAGACGATCAAGAACATAGTGGCAGGTATAAGCCAACAGCCCCCAATACTTAGACATGCAGAACAATTAGAAGAACAAATTAATGGTTATAGTACAGAAGCTGATGGACTACAAAAAAGACCACCAACGGTATTAATGAAGAAATTGAAATCATTTCAATTAGTACAAGACAAACAGCCTAAAATTCATTTAATTAATCGTGATGAAAAAGAACAGTACTTTGTGTCTTTCAACGGTGAAAGGGTACAAGTGTTCGATTTAAAAGGTAATGAATATACCGTTAAGAATGCAACACATCCATACATACAAACAAATAAGCCGTTAGAAAACATACATACGATTACACAAGCTGATTATACGTTTATATGTAACACTGAAAAAGTTACAAGGATGAAAGAGGATATGGAAAGCAATGCCTATGCAGATGGGGTATTAATTTTTATCAAAGAAGGACAATATGGGAGGTTATATTCTATAAAATTAAATAATGAAGAGATCGCCTTACATTCAACACCTACAGGGAAAGACCCAGACGACACAAAGTGGTTAGATACTATTTACATAACAAACGCATTAAGTACTAGTTTAAATAGTCACGGGAGAAAACATATTAAAGGGGCTCATTGGATTTACCTACAAGACATAAAAGAAGGGAAAGTTACCGCTAGTGATGGGTTTAACAATCAAGCACTGAAAGTTATTCGAGGGGAAGTAACAAAAGTTACTGATTTACCATCCACCGCTCCTGATGGATATATTGTAAAAATTCGTGGTGATGCAAATAAAGACGATGACTATTATTTAAAATATGATGAAAAAGCCAATATATGGAAAGAAACAGTTAAGGATGGTGTAAAGACCACAATTGATGCAAGTACTATGCCACATGCACTAGTAAGAAACAGTGATAATACGTTCGAAATAAAAGAACTGGAATGGGATAAACGATTAAGTGGAGATGAAGACAGCAACCCTACCCCTTCATTCATAGACAACAAAATTACAGATATCTTTTTCTTCCGTAACCGTTTAGGGTTCATTAGTGGTGAAAATGTGTGTCTTAGTTGCAGTGGCGATTACTATAACTTTTTTGTAGATAGTGCTACAGGGATCATTGATACAGACCCGATAGACCTAGGTGTATCAAGTACTAGGGTGTCTACATTGCATAGTGCAGTACCATTCAATCAAGACCTTGTATTGTTTAGTGACTCCGCACAATTTATCTTGCATGCAGAGGGTGTCTTAACCCCTAAGAATGCTTATCTAGCCCAGGTTACAGCCTTTAGTAATGATACATCGGTAAGGCCTGAAGTAAGCGGACGTAATATTTATTTTACATCGAAACGTGCTGAATATACTTCTGTAAAAGAATATTATGCAGTAGCGAGTGATAGCTCCATTAAGGATGCAAGCGATGTAACAAGTCATGTACCTAATTACATAGCTAATACAGTATATGATTTAATCAGTAATACCAATGAAAACCTATTGCTTGCCTTGTCTACGGCAGATAAGACAAAAATTTATGTATATAAATATCTATATGCACAAGAGCACAAATTACAAGCGAGCTGGTCGCATTGGCAATTTAAAGGCGAAATCCTAGGGCTAGGCTTTATCAATTCATCCTTATACATACTAATGAAATATGATAACCTTGTGTGTCTTGAAAGACTGGATATCACATTTAATACAGAAGATTTTGACAAAGAACCTTATCGTTTAATGATGGACAGAAAAGAAAACATCACATTACAGGGTACTTATGATGAAAGCTTAAGTACCTTTACATGGAATGCAAAAGAACATTTTGAAACACAAAGAGACGTAGATTTTAAATACTTTATTGTCTTATACGATGGAAGAGTATTTGAAGGGACAGACAACAAAGTTACAATACCTTTTGTAGAAAATCTAAATGGCCAAAAAGCTTATGTAGGAATTGCTTATAATTACAAAATTAAACTATCTACTATCTACATTAAACATAGAGAGCAAGAAGGCACACAACCAATGGATAACTATAGGTTAATCCTACAGTATTTAAAGTTACAATATTCATCAACAGGTAACATGTTTGTCTTAGTGCAAAGCACAGGGAAACCACTTAGAAAATATCATTTTACAGGACGTAAAGTAGGTAATGAAGTAAATAGAATTAATGTACACCCAATCATTACAGGTGAATGGCAAATACCTATACATGGTACAAATACAGACACAAGTATAACAATAGAAAATGATTCACCGTTACCTAGTACTTTAATTGGTTATACATGGATGGGGAACATGACAAATCGATTCAGAACAATTTAAAAGAAAGGAGGGGGAGTATATGAACCCAATGTTTATACAAATGGGATTAAATATGTTAGGAGCAGTCTTCCAAAATAAAGCAAGAGAAAGACAAGCGATTGCAGAAGGTAAGGCAATGCGAGCTCAAGCATATAGTGCAATTAAAAGTATGAACTATGCATTTCAAAACTATGAACATGAAAGAAGAGATGCGTTTGATAGTGCAGTAGCAAGCCTTAGTAAAATTACAATGCAAGGTAGAGGATTACAAGGTGGTGTAGATAGTGCAGTAGCTGAAGAGTATGGAGATGGCGGAAATACAGGGAGATTACTACAAAGAAGTACACATGCTGATACACTACGAGCACTAACAGGAATAAAAGATAACTATGTACGTCAATCAGACGAAATAGACCTAAACAAAGAAGCAAAGTTGATAGAGACAAAAGATTTTACATCTAATTTACATCCACCAAAAGCTCCCTCTATCCTAAGCAATATGCTTAATGTGGGATTAGCTGGATTGCAAGGTTATATGCAATTTAAAGGGGCACAAGCAAATCAAATGATTAATGGATTTAGAGAAAGTTATAATAATTATACTGACAATCATTATGTAGGCTATGTAAGGCCGTATGATAAGTATTTAGGAGACAACAGCTTTATTTATAAACGAGGTGTGTCTGATAATACATATGATGGTATCTTTTCTCCATATCCTCAATTAAACTATGCAAATAATATGAACAATGCATTACATTTTAATAGTGCTTATGGATCAAGATTGAAGATTGTAAGGAGATAAAAATGCCAACAAATACAAGCAATGCAATTGCAATTGAAAAACAATATACACCACAGGAACCACAGGTATATCAAGAACGATTGCAAGGTATACCAGTGAACTATAATATCTTTGCACAAAAGAACTATAACAGTGAAGCCTTAGCTACTGGAATGAAAGCATTAGGTGTAGCTTATGGAGATTATAAAAACTCTAAAGATGAACAAGATTTAAAAATAGCACAAGCATTAGCACCAGAAGCATATAAAAATAACCAAAACCGTCATACATTGAAAGCTGTAGAGATGCTTGCTAATGTAGGCGGTTATGATTTATCAGACAACCCATATGCAGTAGGTATTATAGATAAATTGCGTGGTGCAGAATTAAATAATAAAATCAATGCTGACTATCATGCCTACCGTGAAAGACGAAAAGTAGCAGGTACAGCTGAAGAAGAGCTACAAAGCTATGAGGATTTTTATCAGAAAGCATTAGAAGAATACAAACAGAACAATCAAAGTGTGTCTAATGAATATGCGTTTGAAAGTGGACTGCACAACCAACGATTAGAGAATACACAAACAGTGTTTAATGCATATCATGAAGACAAAAATAAAGAACTGTATCGAGACAGATTACAAGGCTTTCAAAGTGAAATAGACAAACTAGCTAGGGATTGGCAGTACAGCAAATTAAAAAAAGAAGAACGTGCTGAAAAACTTATGGATATTATGACACGAATTAATATCTCACAGGGTCATGATGTAGATACAGAAGTAAAGCTATTACAGAATTTTATGGAAAGAATGGCAAGTACTGGTAATAAAGATGTACTGGATGAACTTGGGGAATATCAAGCCTTTAATGGAAAAGCTGTAAAAGATATTGTGTCTCCTACCGCATACTATGATCTAGCATATAAGTATGGGGCACAAATTAGAAATGAACAGTTTACCAATATGATGGATGACTTAAATAAAATAACAACCATACAAGCCGTAGATAAAAAGTTTGCAGAGTTACGAGAAAAAGACCCAGAAAAGGCAAAACAAATAGCACCGTATATTGATGGTCGAAAGAATGCGATATTAGCAGAGCAAAGAGCACGTATGGCACAAGCTAAAAAAGCGGTAAATACAGGAGCAATTGCTGACCTAGTAAGACGAGTTGCACAAGGTAAAGTAGACAGACCAACAAGTGGAAGTGAATTAAGTGCGTTTGGGGAAGGTGCAAAAGGTGTATATATCCAAACAGGATTAGAGCTAGCAAGCGAATACTTAGCAAGTGGAGACACAACAAGTTATACAAACTTAATGATGGATAACATTATTGGTAAACCACTACGAGAGAATTTATCTAGACAAATTAAAACATCCTTAGCAAATGGTAAAATGGATGAAGCACTACGTATGGGATTACATTTCTTAGACGACAATTTAAAACATCAAGCTCCAAATTTGTTAGGAGATGCCTACGCAGATATTGTGTCTTTGAACAATTTAATTGCAAATACCAATGAACAACAAGCATTAGAAACAATGGCGAGAGCTTATGTAAACAAACAAAATAGTACGATATATGACGGTGTAAAGAGCACAGTACGAGGAATGGCATTAGATGCAAATATTTATAATACAGGTGATGATGACACAAATTATTACAATTTTAGTGATCATACAACAACACAGGCATATGCAGAATATGTAAACCTAGCAGAAACATTTATGTTAGCTGGAGATAGTGCAGAAACAGCATTAGAGAAAGGTAGACGTATTATGGCGGATAACTATGTATTAAGTGCTGGTTGTCTATACCCTAAATGGGCGTACAATAAAATGCAGTACTATGCACAATCACAAGGTATAGATGCATTGAATCATGCAATAGGGGGTGCAATTTCAGAAATAAGAAATACATTTAATGCGTGGAGTACAACTGAAGTAACGTTTGAACAAAATGGCAGTGAATACCAATTCAGAGTAAGAGATATAAATAATCCATCAAACGAGAAAGTTTACACACAAGGCCAAGTAGAATATCTATTAAAAGGCTACTCATAAGACACAAAAGAAAGGAGGTAGTCTATCATGGCAGGAGTTAGCAGTTTAAAGTATATTGCAGACTATGTACAAGAAAAGTACGGGATTAATGCAAGACTTTTGTTTGGACAAATGCTTGTAGAAACAGGGGATGGAAATAGTCCCCTTGCAAGAGTGGCACATAACTACGGTGGTATTACACAGGTAGACCCAACACCGTACCCACAGCCACCCCAAGATGGGAATTTGTATTATAAAGTATTTGCTAGTGACGAGGAATACGCAGATTATAAGGGTAGATACCTTATAGAAAATTACCCAGGTATTGCACAAGCACAGACACCAGAAGAATTTGCAAATATATTAGGTAATCCTGGTGGAACATACCATTATTTCTTTCCAGCTAAAGATAGTGGTAAAACATTAGAACAAGCAATTATAGAATATGGAGCAGGGATACGAGCACGTTCACAAGAATATGATGGTACTGATGCATTCGCAGATAAAACCTATGTACCAGGTGCTGGACGATATTCAGACAAAAATTATTTATCACAGATGACAGCAGAAGATAATTTCCAAAGACCATGGGGAAATTCATTAACTAATCCTGATAGTATGTATTATCTAAAATCTATAGGACAGATAGAGCCTAAAGAAAAGCACGAAGAAGGCTTCTTTGAGAGGGCTCAAAAGTGGATTAGTAATAATACAGTAACATTCAAAGATGCCTTTAGACAGGAACTAGACGATAGTTGGTTAGGGCGTTTAGTACAAACAGGGATACATAATGAAAATAGCTTATTTTATAATGATATTACAAGTAAGCTATCACAAAACAATCCACAAACACAAATTACAAATGATGACATTGCACAAGCCAAAACACTATTAGGGGTGCAAGATGGCGTAGATGATGAACGATATAGAGCCTTAATGTATGCACAAGCAAATGCAAGCAATAAGGCTCATTTTGATTTAATAGTAAATAGCAAAAAAGATTTTTTTGACAGACAACAAAGAATAGAAGAAGGTGGATGGAATACAGGACGTGTCTTAGGTACATTAGTAGGTACGGCAGTTGATCCGATTAACTTTATACCAGTGGCAGGTGAAGAAGCACTTACAGCTAAACTAGGGGCTAAATTTGGTAGTAAAATTTTGTCTAAAATTGGTGAAAAGGCTATCACAAAGTATGCAGAAATAGGTGTAGCCAATGGTCTATTAAATATGGTAGACGTAGGAGCACGTGAACAGCTAGGTGGAGCTAAAGCAGATTATGGTAGTGCATTCTTAGTAGGTAGTGTGTCTTCTTTTGGTCTAGGATTATTGTTACATCCATTTACTAAAGGAATAGGAGGTAAAGCTACTAAATTAGAAGAAGCGAAGCTATTAAAAGATAGTATAGATGCAGTAGCTACTATGGATGATAAAGCGGTAAAGACAAAACCTATACTAAACATTGACCTACAAAAATTTGCTAAAAAGTATGGGTTTGAAGCTACAGCAGAAGGTCTAGGTAGTTTTTTAAAAGGAAACAGAAAAAGTAAAGGCTATAACATTATTAAAAAAGAATTATCCGAAGCAATGGATACAAAACTATCTAATAGTGATTTAGATGCAATAGCAACACATCTAGCTACAGGAGAGCCAGTAGAAACAATTAGTATACCGTTATCAGATGGTAGAAGCTTAACAGGCGGAAAAGTAAGAAGTAAAGAAGAACTTGTGTCTTTAGCACAGCATGATAGCCCAGTATTGGATAATACACCGTATGTAGATATTGAACCTAAACCTAAAGATAGAATTACATTTAGACCTGAAGAAGCACAAAAAGAAGCACAATTAGTAGAAGAGCTACCAAAAGAAGATGTACCATATGCAGAAGAGATAGCAGATATTCAAAATGGTGCACCTAAATATGAAGAACGTACTGAACCACCTACAGGGCAAACTTTTAGGGATGAAATGAAAGAAGCATTAGAAGAGCGTGTGCGTGATCCAGAATCAGTGCGAAAAGAAACACAGCTAGGCTTTTTAGGTAAGACAAAACTAGGTAGAAAAATAGGACAATGGTTAGATCGTGGTAAATTCATTGGGGATATTAGTGGTCTTTTTATGAACTCCACATCCTCAACGTTACGTACATTAGGTAAGTTTTTACATCGAGATACAAGACAACGTTACAATGCGAATCATTTAGATGCAGAGACAGTAAAAACAATTATTAAAAATGAATATATGCCTATCATAGATGAAGTATTAGATACCTATAAAGAATATATTCAAGAAAAAGGATGGTACAAATTACCAACGAATGAACAAGCGAGATTGTGGTCTATGGATGTAGTCGATGCCTATCATGCAGTGTATAGGGATAAGACAAAAACACTAGATGAATTGAGCGAACCACTTAGAAAAGCAGTAGAAGGTGTCAAGAAATTCCGTAGAAAAGACAAACAAATTATGGCTAATAGTGGTTTAATTAATGACTTTAGTGGCAGTGGAATAGATGAATTAACACGTATTCCTGATGCAGGTAAAGTTGAATATATTAACAGCCTATTTGCTAGTGATGAAGAATACAAAAAATTCATGACAGAGTATTTCAGAGAGGCAATACGAATAGATGATAACTTTATCAGACACTATATGTATGATAATGATATCATTGAAGATTTGTTAGTAAAATATGGTAATGAAATGAAAAAAGTAGATGGTGAATGGGTAGACTTAGCCACAGGTGAAATTTTGTCTGATGATGCAATTCGTGAACGATTGATAGATAAGTTTACATCTATACCATCAGATTTTATAGATTATCTAGCAAAAGATATGGCAAGTTGGCACACCTCTTTAGACAATGAAAAGATATTTACGTTACATCCATCAAAAGACGGTAAACAAAACTACTGGAAAGCACGTGTACCACTTGACTACACAGTAAAAAAAGAATTACCAAATGGAGCTTTATTTGATTATGATTCTATTCGAGTGAAAGACATTCCAATGACAATGCAATATAAAGCCAATCGAACAAGTGGAGCAGTAGGATTATATCAAGCTACAGGTATTACAGATATTGCCAAAGATGTAAAAGAACTCCACGAAAGAGTAGTAGAAGAGCTAGACACAAGTGTTCGAAAAGGTTATATCACAAAGACACAAGCAGAACGAGAGCTTGATGCTTTAGAACATAGCCTTGAAGGCATTACTGGAGCGTATCTATTTGAAGGCAGACAAAGAGGTACAGACGGTGTAGGTGCTGAACTATCACAATTACTCCGTAAACTATCCTATGGTGCTAATATGATGAATGCTATGGGTAACCAATTATCAGAAGGGTTTGGTGCAATTGCTATTAATGGTAGTAAAGCACTACTCCATTACATTCCATTTCTTAAAAGAAAAGTAGAGGATTTATCAGATATCCATTTAACTAGTGAACAAAAGCAACGCTTTATAGATGAAGTACTAGGTTATGAAAATGCCCACGATCGTTTTTACTCCCCTGGTACACAGCCTTCCTATGCTAGACATGAATTAGAAAATCAAAGTACGACTTTAAAATTGTTGGGAATGGCCAATAATGTGGCAGACACAATAGCTATGGTAACTAGTAAGCTAAACATGATGAATCCATTAACGACTAACTCTATTCAGATGATACAGGCCGATTTATTCACAGATTTAATCCGCTTTTCACAAGGTAAGTTTAAAAGCACATTACGTGCAAATATATTTAGTGATGAACACTTTGCAAGAGCAGGCATTACAGATGTAGAAGCTTTTTTGTCTATCGTACGTAAGTACACAAAAGATGGCCGATTAGATATGAAAAAATGGGCTAAAGAAGACTTTCATAGCTACGTACAGATGAAATCATATCTACAAAATGAAAGTCAAAACATTATTATACAGCCTAATATTGGCAATAGTGACCTTGCAAGTAAACATCCATTCTTTGCTTTAATGATGCAGTTTAGGAACTTTAGTAGAATTGCAGTAAATCAACATATGTTAAGGATGTTATCTAAACCTGAAAGAGAGCATTTAATTATGACACTTTCAACAGCTATTCCAGCAGGTATATATTGGGCTATGCGTGAACGTTTAAAAGCCGAAGAAAAGTTTAAAGACAAACCAAAAGAAAAACAAAAGTGGATAGAAGAGCATTTAACACCAGAGAATATCATAACAGCGGGATTATTGCGTAGTAGTACAGGCAGTGGTTTAGGATATGCACAAGATGCACATTCTATTTTAACTGGATCAGATAGTTACAAAACAACCGTTAGTAGCTATGCAGATGATGATAATCCATTAGAGCGATTAGTTAAGAATGCACCACCAATTGCAACGGCTTATAGTGGTATTCGAGGAGTAGGACATGGCATAGATAGTATATGGACACATAATAAAAAAGAATCCGATAAAGCAGGTAGAGAACTAGAAAAGCTATATCCTATACGAAAGTTTATGCCTATTCGTGTAGCGACCGCATTATGGAGTGATACCGCTGATAGAGACAAAAAGCAACTAACTAACTTTCAACAACAACTACAAGAAAAGAACGAGCGAAGAGCACGCAGACAGGAAAAGAAAGGACTAGGTAAAAATGATAAGACAGTACAAAAGCAAGGTATCCTTGACTACTTCAAATAATCAGAAGAACTATTCATTTAGTTTTGATTATTTAAACAGTACATTTATCCATGTAACATTAAATGGTAAAGAGCTAGAACAACCAAAAGATTTTACAGTCAATCAAAATGAAGTAATTTTAAAGGCACCTCCACAAAATGGGGTGTCTTTAATTATTTACAGGGTAACACCGTCAAACCGTATTGTATCGTGGACAGATAATAGTATTTTAAAAGCTGATAATTTGAACCTATCCTACATCCAATTAATGCATCTTGCAGAAGAGCAAATGGACAATGTACGGGATGAAACGATTACACGTGCACTTGACGAAGCATGGGATGTAAAAGGAAGCCGTATCAAACACGTAGGGAACCCTACAGAAGATGCTGATGCAGTACCTTATGGGTACGTTAGACACCAAAAAGAAGAGGTAGAACAGCTTACCGCAGAGGTACGGCAACATAAAGCAAGCATTGAGCAGACACAAAGAGATGTTTTGTCTAGACAGTCCGCAGTGGATGCTACGGCACAACGTACTAATGAATTAGCACAACGTGTTACAGAACAAATGAACACAAATAACATGGAGTTTACAACTAAGGTTACAAAAGCAAAAGCTGACATTACGGGGTTAAGCCAAGAAACAAATACAGCAATTGCTGACAAGTTAAGCAAGGCAACAACAGCTATCACTCAATTAGGGGAACGGACAACCACTGATGTAACAAGCCGTATCAATAGTGCTAAAAGTGACCTAACACAACAACTGACCAATGCAACAAATACTATTAATAGTAAAGTAGCTACAGTGAATCGTGAAATTGATACAAGGATTAATAACACTACTAGTGCTATTAATGATCGTATCACCAGTGCTAAACAAGAACTAACAGCACAAGCCAATACACTAAAACAAGAACTTACATCAAATGCTAATAGTGCTACATCCACTTTAAATACAACCATTCGTACAGCCAATGAAGTAAAGGCACAAATAGAGAGTGCATCAGAAAAGCTAAAAAGTGGTGTACTTGATGAAAAGACAAAAAGTGATATTGCAAATTCTTTGTTGTCTAAACAAGAAGCCTTGATTACTAATCGAATTGCAGAAAATAACCTTGCACAAGCAAGTGTACATGAAGCAGTGATTACAAGAAAGATTAATGAAAACAACACGTCACAAGCACGAGCGAATGAAAGTTTAATTACATCTAAAATCAGTGCTAATAATAGTACATTGAAGAGTGAGATTAGTTCTGACATTACATCTAAAATTAATGCAAATAACACGACATTAAAAAGTGATATTAACAGTTCGATTGATAGTAAAATCAGTGCACATAATACAGCACCTACAGCACATAACCTCAACAAATACATGAGTATGAAACCTATTCCTACAGGTATCAATAATTGGAATGAGTTCACCGAACCTGGTATGTATGAAGCGACAGCCAGTATGTGGGGATGGAGTAACGCACCGAGTGCTACACGTGTTTATTATTATGGTGTAGTGCAGGTGATTAAAAGTGATACCAATAAGATTACGCAAGTATTCTATTCCTATGGTGCTAGTAATAAACCTTGTAATATTTGCTATCGAACATTCTATAATGCGTGGGGTTCGTGGCATTATCATGGAGATTATGACGCCACCGTTACGGATATTGCAAAACATACCGAAGGCTTGACTATTACAAAAGGTGATACAGCTACATTATTAAAATTGTTTACTAACAATAAGGCAGACACAAATACAAGCCTTGTACCTACATTGGCAGTAGTAAAAGAACTGTTAGGTAATGCAAATGTAGATATTACAGAGCTATTAAAAAGCAAAGGTGTAAGATATGATTTTAGTAATGAATCAGCATGGTATTTGTGTTTAGGGCAAGCATTTGGTGGTCTAATTATCCAAGGAGGAATTTATCAAAACAGAACAGATACGGATACTGTAACGTCATTTCCTATTACGTTTCCCAATCGTTGTTTAATCGCTTTAAGGGTTGGCTATATGTATGACGAGGAATATAGTACAAGTGAACTAGTGATTAAAGAATGGTATATAGCGAGTGTAACTAACTCATCTTTCCGAACTGACCGTCTTTCTTATAAACAAGGTTATAAGTATATTGCCTTAGGGATATAGTACGAAATGTATATAGCATTATTTTTATATGAAAGGAGCACTCATGAATAACGAATATATTTTTGTCCTAAATGAAAAAGGTCTTCGAGTGACTACCTATTTAGTAGGTTTACATGGAGATACAGAAGAATCAGTATTAAGCTTTGCTAAAATGCAATATCCGAACCATACATACTTATCAGGTACACAAGAAATGCAAAACGAGTTCGTATCAAATAATAAATGCTACATCAATGGTAATTTTATTGACTATGTGCCCGAACCTGTGGCACCTACTAAAGCGGAACGTATTACAGAGATTAAAGCTTACTATGACAAACGTTTTGAAACATTAGAACAAACATTAGCAAGACGTACATTAAGCGGTGCTAGTGTAGCAGATTTACAGGAGCAGTATAAGAAACTCACACAGGAAATGATTGCAAAGATTAAGGAGGTAAAGTAAATGGATAACTACGAAGTACATTCTGATATTCCAGTAATGCATTTTTGTGAATGGTGTTATATGACACTCAATGAAGACGGTACATGCCCTACAGAAGGATGTATTCATAATGATTTAATGGATTTAAAAGAGGAAGAATAATGAGTTATCTACACATAGCAATACCAGATAAAGCGTTATTAAATGCTATAAACATGATGTTATTAATAGCGATACTAGTCATTCTTGATGTAATTACAAAATGGTTTATCGTAGTCGATAACTATAACAGAGACACAAACAGAGAATGCAGTTTTTATAATACATTTCGAGGTATCTTTTTTAGAGCATGGCAAAAGGGATACCTTGAAAGCCGTGAATTTAGAGAAGGGCTAGGGCAAAAGACAAGAGCCTATGCCTTAGCAATTCTTATGGCAATTGTTGTCTATCTATTTCCAGACTTTGCCTACAATGGTTTAAAAGCAGATGAGACAATATCATTTCTTATCTATCTTACTGTAGTAGTAGCAGAATGTTTTTCAATCGCAGAAAACCTAAAGGAAATGGGTGTAAAAGAAGCATCATTTTTAAAAGATGGTATTTTAGCCGTTTTGTCTAGGTTTGGAGTAAATAAACGAGTAGAGCAAGAAGTTGTGAAAAGAACTACCGAAGACACAATAGAAAGAACAGTAAATACCACATCTTATGAAGGAGGAGAAGGACATCATGAGAGAGATTGACTTTTACGATTTATCCGACTATACAACAGAAGCACGTGGAAATATCAATATGATTTATTTACATTGGAGTGCAGGGCGTTATGGACAATTCTTTGGTGACTATCACTTAAATATTGACCATGACGGACGTATTTACTCTAATATGGATTCTTTCAATGAAAGAAAAGCACATACATGGAGACGTAATACAGGTGCTATTGGAATTGCCTTAGCATGTGCTTATAAAGCAAGTATTTTTAATGATGGAACCATTGATTATGGAGAGTATCCACCTACAAATGAACAGTACGATATGATGGGTAGAGTAGTAGCTAAACTATGTATCGAGATTGGTATTTCTTTAGATAATGTACTCACACATGCTGAAGTAGCTGATATGGACGGCTATGGTATTGATGATGACGACCCTGATATGCGATGGGATTTATATGGTGATGGTGACTACATTAGATCAATAGCAAGGGGGTATATGGATGCTTGGGGTTATTAGTACAAGAGTTAAAATCATACTATACATCATTATAGGTACATTAGTTTTTGTCTTAGCACTAGCAACATTTATTCACTTTGCATTAGGTGGACATTCACACGAAGACACACCAGAACAAGAGCACACACAACCTTCAGTTAAAGTAGAGATGAAGGAACAGAATAAAAGAACCATTCATTATGTACCAAAAGCAAAGGGTGAAGATACGGATATACAAATTGAAGATAAGCAAAAACCTATTGTTGTAACAGTGAATGGTAAACGGCACGAGGTGCAGACAACAAAAGCTAAAGAAAACCATAAATTTGATAACGGTAAACTTGTGGTCTCCGAGGAACGGCAAGTAAATTTAGATATTAAAGTACCAGAACAACCACGCTTTAAAAAGGGCGTTTATGTTGAAACAGATACAAATAAAGATAAAGCGGTAAAAATGGGTGCAAGATTATCCTATCAAACAAAAGAGCTTGATATTGATTTAAAAGCAGATATCTTATCATTGCAGAAAAATACAGACAAAAGAATCACATTGACGGCTACAAAATGGTTATAACAGATATAAGGGGTTAGGATACGTTCTAACCTCTTTTTGCCTATGTTCGCTTAAAACGAGCTTTTCATAACTCCGTGGTGTTATTCACCTAAACCATACTAGAGGTGGCTTAACGGCGATAATAGATAGTTTAAATTTGATGTTAGAGAGGTGATATATACAGATATGGATGTAAAGAACCGCCGAATGCAAATAGACACAATAGCAGAACTTGAAACAACGGCACTACTTGAGGGCTTACATGATGAAGAACTTAGGAGAGACCCAAAGTTTTTAGCTACTGTACGAAAGTATTTGAAAGACAATGAGTTATATACAACAAAGAACCTTACGGAAATTGTCGTACAAGAGGTAAAAGAAATACCAATTTTTGACGATGAACCACTAGACTAAAAATAACCCGAAATAAGCCGTTAAATATACCTATGATAGATTACACCTAAAACATACTAGAGGGGGCTTAACGGCGACAATAGATAGCTTAAATTTAATATTATGTAAAAAAGGTATATCACATATGGCAACTAATTGGACACAGACACAAATTGATAGGGCACGGGAAGATTTTAGAGTATTCCTATACATGGTATGGGATAGTATTAGTCTACCCGAACCTACCGAGATACAATATGATATTGCAAGAGCATTGATGAATCCACCAAGTGATCGTTACATTATACAAGGCTTCCGTGGTGTAGCTAAATCATTTATTACATGTGCTTTTAGTGCTTGGACTTTGTGGAGAGAACCGCAGAAAAAGGTCTTGATTGTATCCGCAAGTAAAGATAGAGCAGATGCCAACGCAATATTTGTAAAGAAAATTATACAGACACTACCTTTTTTGTCTGATTTGTTACCACAAAAGGGACAACGAGACACACAGAACATATTTGATGTAGGCTTAGCTACACCAGATATTTCACCCTCTATAAAGTCCGTAGGTATCACTGGACAAATTACAGGTAGTCGTGCTGACTTACTCATATCAGATGACGTGGAAGTATCGAATAACAGTGCTACACAGACACAAAGGGATAAACTGTTTGAAGCTGTTAGGGAATATGATGCAATATTAAAACCGAATGGACAGATAGTTTACCTAGGCACACCACAAAATGAAATGAGCCTTTATAACGAATTACAAAACAGGGGATACCGCACTAATATATGGACTGTATTATACCCAGAAACACCCGAGGAAAGGGAACACTATGGGGACAGATTAGCACCTATTATTGCTAATAGATATGATACAGAGCCACAACGATGGAGTGGTAGACCAACAGACCCAAAACGGTTTAATGAAGAGGAAATAACCAAACGTAGGTTATCATATGGTAAAGCAGGCTTTGCCTTACAGTTTATGCTTAATACCAACTTGAGCGACTATGAACGGTATCCATTAAAAGTATCCGACTTGATCGTATCCTCTTTAGACAAAAAGTCCTCTTCTTTAAAATGGAACTGGACAAATGAACGCATGTATAGAATTGATGACGTACCAAACCTTGCACTAAAGGGGGACTATTTCTACGAACCACTAAGTAGGAGTGAGCAAGTAGCAGAATATACAGGCAGTGTGTTAGCTATTGATGCCAGCGGTAGAGGACAAGACGAAACAGCTTATGCTGTTATTAAATATCTAAATGGATATCTTTTTGCCTTAGACGTAGGAGCCTTTAAAGGCAATGGTTATGCAGATAATGTGCTTTCACAACTAGCTAATAAGGCTAAATCCTTTGATGTAAATGTAGTACTTATCGAATCTAACTTTGGTAATGGCATGTTTACTCAACTATTTACTCCGTACCTTACAAAGACACACCCTTGTGCTATTGAAGAGGTGCGAAACTTTAAACAAAAAGAACTACGTATCATTGATACACTTGAGCCTATCATGGCACAACATAAACTAATCATTCATAAACCTATCATACAGAACGATTATCAAGCGAACGAAAAGACACTAAATTATAGCCTTTTTTATCAGATGACTAGGATTTCTAGGGATAAAGGTAGTCTTGCACATGATGACCGTTTAGACGTTCTAACTATGGGTGTAGAGTACTTTAGTGATATTATGAATAGGGATGCACAAACAGGTATTGATGAGGAAATGGAAAATCGATTACTTGATTGGTTAGATCCAGATAGAGGTGTTTTATTTAATATTAAGACACACAAGTATGATGATCCTAGCAGTATTAATAACAATTATAACTTTTTAAAGAATCATAGAATTAACTAATTATTCGACTATGTACACATGGTAATTAACTTGATTAATTTAATTGGGAAAATATATGAACAATACAACTATTTTATTTTGAAAAATAAAATTGAGTCACTATATGAACAATATAATCTGTATTGCTAATCGGACTGAAGATTGGATGTCATATTCAGACTATTTTATTGTTCATCACTCACTCTTTTCTTCTCTTTTGACTACTTTTCTCTTCTTTTAAAAAACTTATTATTATAAGAGTTCTTATATAATATCTATATAATACTATATATGATATATTAAGAATCTATATAGAAGTCTTAAAAGAGGGTCTTATCTTCACTGATAAAAGTATGGTTAAAGAGATTATTAAAGGTGTGATAAAAGTGAGTATAGAAAATTTGTAAAAAATTTATGAGGGGATATATACACAGGTAGAGATTTAAATACCCCCCGTATGGTGTCTCTTACCTCTCTATATTATCCTCTCTCACTCTATCCTATTCCTATATACATTACCATTACCTACCCTCTCTTACCTTTGTTTTTGAGGGGGGTTATGTGTCATAGTCGATAGACTCTATTTTATAGTATTCATAGCAGTAGCAAAAGGTAATACCTATAGAGATGTAGTAGACATTCATAACATTATCAAAGATAACTTGTACAAGTACCAAAGAATCCAACTGCTACTAAAACACGTAGTGGTAAAGACTTATATTAAGAATATGTGAGAAGTCCTGAAGAATACCTGATAAAAGTACATAAGAGTATCATAAGCCTTTTACATGACCAAAGAGGAAAGTAAACCATAAAATATGATAGTGCCATGATGAACTTTTCAAAGACTAAAAAAAGAGGAGTAAACTTGTTGTGTCTATTTTATTAGCCTTTGAAAAGTCTATATAAACAAGAGCTGTAGAGAAATGTAAGCAAATTAAATAGAATAAAAAGAAATGATCATATCAATTTAAAACAAAGATAAAAATAGATGAAAGCAACAACCAAAGAGAATACAAAGAAATAAACCAAAGGCAAAAAGAATTATTGACAAGACAAAAATAAAACAAAAGCTTATTTCCTTCAAATTGTTTAAATGCTACAATAAAGACAAAAAGGAGGGGATTACATGAAAGCAAGAAAAGCAAGCCTATTTCTTTTGTGTCTTTTTGTGGCAACGATTGCCATGCCTAATACATCACAAGCAAGGATGTTAGAAGATTGGGAAATAGGTATAAGCAAATTTACACCACAAGAGCAAAAGGAGCGTTTTAGAGCGGAATACCTACACTATAAGAAAGAAGCCGACTCTTTATATATGGGGGAATGGTACAACGTTCGTACGGGTACACCTTTAAGCATTACACCAGAATATTGGGGCATACAGCAATACACCTATAGAGCAACAAGGCTAGATAGGGATAATTCTAATAAGCGTACTATACTGATGGAATTAGAGGGGCGTAAGCTAACGTTGTATTTTGATCTAAGCAAGCCGAACGAATTTACAACGTATAACCCCGCCTATAAAATTACAGCACATTATAAACGTAAGCAATAAAACAAAGTACCACCAGGAGCATAAGGGGTGAACCGTATTATATAATTCCTGGCGGTGCTTTTTTGTGTCTTTCAATGCTTCTGCATTGTTTATATAGTTTTTATTGTTTGTTTAATTGTTGTAATAGACAAAAATTATAATTAAAACCATATAAATGTATTGCATATTTGCATTACATATGGTATAATATAGTCAAGAGGTGAGGGGAACGACAAACAAACCCGAACCAAAAATTTTTTATCCTTTATGTAATGCAAATAAACATTACAATATAAGTTAGAGGTAACCAAAATGCAAATCACATTAACAACAGAACAAAAACAAGAATTACAAAAAGACTTCAACGCTCAATTTGAATATGCTAAAAAGTACTTAGAAAAATATAAAAATGGGTCAACTTAATCAAATAAAACACTTGCAAAGAATTTTAAAATAACTTATATTTAAACCAAACGGAGGTAACGACCATGAGCACATTAGTAAAATTTGAAGAAGTACAAGCACAAGAAAACGTAAAAAACTACAAAGAGTTCCAAACACGATTAGGAGCTAGTGACATTGCAAGCTTAACAGTTCGCTTTCCAATGCATGCAATGGCGGTGCACTTTGGAGAAGATGCAAATTATACCGCATATGTAATTACAGATGCACAAGAAGTACCAGCACATTACAGACAAGTAGCAGAGGGTAAAAGCTGGTGTAAAGTATACGATGATGAGGAACTGATGGCGGAGTTCTGGGCAAATAAAATTGAAATCTATCGTGCTGGAGAAATGGGGTGCCTTATCCGCTTAATTAAATAACTAAAAAGCCTACTAGCTAAAATATAAGTTAGTAGGCTTTATTTTGTTTCCTGGTATAAATGACACCAGGAGCTTAAAGATAATATAATTTAGATATAAAAAATAGCCCTAGCACAGTAAAATTATAAAAACTGTTACTAGGGTTATTTTGTCTTTATTCTTTTTTGTCTTTTGAATTCTCTTGATGGTATAGAATAGTGTCAATCATAAAATTTTTTAAAGCACTAGCAAGAGGACCACTATTAGGAAGATTAACAAAATCCTCCTTTAATTGCTTAGGTAGCCTAAAAGTGATCGAATAATCGGATGGTAAAGAATTATAAAAATTTCTTTTTACATTTTTTTCAAAGTCCATATAAAACACCTCCTTATTAAGTATATTATATCAAAAAAATAAAAGTAATGCAAAAAAGCATTGCAATTTACTTTTCAAAGTGCTATAATTAAATCAAAAGTAATGCAAAACAACATTACAATATATTTTTTAATTATAATGTAATGCAAAATAGCATTGCAAAGTAAAGGGGGTATTAAGAAATGCAAGATCTCTACATTACAGCTTTTCAAAACACAGGAGCAAAAGGGCGTAAGGAAATATTAGAAGGAATAAGAGAGATATTCCAGAAGGGAGACAAAAAAGAAGTTGCATATATAAAAAAAGTATATGACGAAATAAAAGAAATTTTATTTCAAGAAGGTAAAAGACCTATGTAGGAATTTTTACAATGTGTGTAGAATTATATAAAGGGGAAATCATCATGAATAAAACTTGTTTATATTTAGGCTTTTTGTGTCTAGGAATTATCCTAGGCAGTGGAAAAGAAAACGAAGTAATGAACCTAATTACATTACTTGCTTTTGCTGGAGCAATTACACCACTTGTGCAAGAACTGATGCAGACCGAAGAAGAACAAGAAAAATACAATTATAGAAGATAGTTAACCACAAAAAAATGAATAGAAGCAGTACCACTTTTAAAGGGGCGGTAAGTAAGACCGAGTAAGGCCGTTTACTTATCAGCCCCTTTTTTGTCTTTTTAAAATGGAGGTATGACATGAATACTTTGAAAGAACAATTAGCGTTGGAAGAGTATTACAAGAATTATGCACGTGAGGCGTTTCGAATCAGGATTAAGAAAGACATGCAAGGCAATAGGGGTGATAAGACACCAATTGCAAAAGGTATTATGAGTTACTACAAAGACACCATGATTAAAAATGTGGAAGACTTTGTAAAAACGGAGATAGAACCAAAAAGAGGGGTACGGCGTTCATATCATGAATTTGTGCAAAGGTGCGTTACTGATCAGGGGCTTGAAAATACTGTTATGGTGTTTTGTGCTTTTTGTTTTGAATCATGCTTGCAAGCCTTGCTAGCAGATAATACGTTTAGTGTGTCTAGCGTTGCAATAATGATGGGTAAGCGGATTTATTACGAATTGGCATTAGAACAATACGCAAAAGTTATACCTAAAACAAGAACAAAAGAAATAGAACGGCAGTTAGATAGAAGGGTTCAAACAAGATACAAAGAAGCGTTTTTGAAAACGGCATTTAAAAACGAGGGCTTTCAGTGGGAAGACTACAACACAAGAGTATTAGCAGACCTGGCAACGCAACTCATTTATATATTTGTGTCTTCAACAGGACTTGCAGAGTTTACATCAAAAGCAAGGCGGAGTGAGTGTATTATTCCTTCTGATTTATTTACTAAAATATGGAGTACTAATATGGATAGAATGGCTCATAGATGCACGATAGAAGTACCAACAATCATACCACCAAAACCATGGACAAGCATATATGACGGTGCCTATTATGGAGCGTTGCGTTCTAATGTATGGTTTATACGGTTAGCAGAATATACCTTGAATACGGAATATGTGCGAACCTATTTAGAAAAGGTAGAGAAAAAAGATAATTTACAATACATCATGCAAGCAGTAAATAAAATTCAAGAGACACCCTATAAAATAAACAAAAGAATCCTTTCAGTTATCAAAATCATTCTCGAAATGGGGGGGGGAGAGCCGGGATTGAAAGTACCGAATCAATACCACAGCTACAACCCCTAGCAGAAGGAGCAGATAAAGAAGCACTAAGAGTACATAAAAGAAAAATGTACGAGGTGCACATGCAAGAGATTGCGAGACGATCAAGAGCATTAAGAGTATATAAAATTTATAACATTGCTAAAGATTTTAGCGAATACGACCATATTTATTTCCCATGTAACATTGATTTCAGAGGGCGTATATACCCCATGAGTTATCTTAACCATCAAGGCGATGACATCATGAAATCGGTGTTACATTATGCAGAACCTAAAGAATGCACACGAGACCTAGAAGACCTGGAGCTATTAAAAATTCAAGGATGCAATCTTTATGGCAACGATAAAATAAGCCTAAAAGAGCGTTGCGAATGGATAGACAAAAACGAAAAGGAAATACTAGCAAGTAGTGCAGAACCTTTTTTGTCTTCCTTCTGGGAAGGGGCAGACGAACCCCTACAATTTCTAGCGTTCTGTGATGCATACCGTGATGCATTACTATATAGAAAAAATCACGGCACACTAGTAGGGTTTAAATGCCCTATACCAATTGCCTATGATGGCACTTGTTCAGGATTGCAACATTACTCCGCAATGCTAAGAGATGAGATAGGCGGAAATGCTGTAAACTTAGTTGATCATGAGAGACCAGCAGACATTTACCAAAATGTAGCAGATAAAGTAAAAATGTTAGTAGAGATTGATTCCATGTGTGGTACAGAAAATTACACTAAATACTATGAAGAAAACGGCCGTACAGTAGAAAAAAGAGGTACAAAAAGCCTAGCTGATGCATGGTTAGCATATGGAATTAATAGAAAAGTATGCAAGCGTTCTGTAATGACCCTAGCATACGGAAGTAAACAATACGGATTCGGAGAACAAATTTACAACGATATAACAAAAGACAACCCACATTTTAAAGGTTATGAAGACCCCGCAAGCAAATATCTTGCTAGTAAAATATGGCAGTCAGTTCAAGATGTTGTTGTAAAAGGTGCACAAGCGATGGAGTACTTGCAAAAGATAGCAAGGAAAGTTGTTAATAGCGGTAAGCCAGTTCAATGGGAAACACCATTAGGTCTTGATGTACAGCAAGTCTATTTAGAACGTGATACAAAATCGTTTAAAACAAGACTGGGTACATCAATAAGATTACCAATCTATTACATGGATATAGACAAACAAGAGGAGCTACGCAAGACAGAACAAGTTAACGGAATAGCCCCTAACTTTATCCATAGCTTAGATAGTACCCATTTAATGATGGTAGTTAACGAAAGTAGCCTACAGAACTATACAACAATTCATGATAGTTTTGGTACGAGCTTAGGTGAAGCCCATGTATTAAAAGGCATCATACGGGAACAGTTTTACAAATTGTACACCGAATATGAACCACTATCAGAATTTAGGAAACAAGCTGAAGCACTAATAGGCGAATCGTTAGAAGATATAGAAGAACCACAAAAAGGAAAATTAGACATAGCAGAAGTGCTAAGCAGTACATATATATTTCATTAAGAAATGCAAAAAGACCTATTCCAATTGGAACGGGTCTTTTTTTGTGTCTAATTTTAATAGGGGAAAATATGGCCGTATTCACAATTAAAGAAATAAGCGAATATTTGAAAGTGTCGCAACAGACAATAAGACAAAAAATTAAAAAGTTGGAAAAAGATAAAATGCTATTTGTGTCTTATGATGCAGATGGACGTATACGATTAAATGCAGAACAAGTAGGGGTAATAATAGCCACGTTCTATAAAAGTGTGTATAATGTGTATTGTGAAAGGTTTGGTATCCAGAAAGGAGAATTTGTGATACCAACACGTAAAGGCACAATACAACGCCTAAAAAGGAATAATGGAAAAGAAGTATTTTATATCAGAAATTTACCACTTGCATATGATCATAACGGGAAGGAGATATTATATAAAAGCCCTAAGTTTAACACCAGGGAAGAAGCAGAAGAAGAGCAAGCAAAAGTATTGGCCAATAGAAATAGGACAGCAAGGAAACTAGAGGAAGAAAACTCAAGAAACGATAATGTACTATTAGAGAAATTAAAACAAAGAAGTTTTAAAGAATACTTTTTAGAATGGATAGACAAAAAAGAAATAAGACAATCTACGAAAAGTATGTACTATATCAATTTAAATAATTTCTTTAAAAAGATTGATGATGTAAAATTAGGAGAATTGCAGGCTAATATAATAAACCAATGGCTTAGTATTTGTGATAAGAATAAACATGTGTTAAAATGCCTACTGATAGGATTGTGTAAACACTTATACAATATGGATATTATAAGTGAGCAGATGCTGAAGAAAATAGAGCCTATTAAAGTAAAACCAGTATATGAAAAGAAAGCATTAACTGTAGAGCAAGTGAAAGACATATTTACTTATTGTCAGGGGAGTAAGTATGAACTTCTGATACATTTGTTGTTTAAAACAGGGCTAAGAATTGGGGAAGCAATAGCTCTTACTAAGGATGATATAATATTTCATAAGGATAAAATGCTTGAAATAAGCATAAGTAAAACTATATCTTATGATAGAATTAATCACGAAGTGATGCTTGAAAAACCAAAGACAGAAAGTGGTATAAGAGTTATATATGTTAAAGATGATTTTTTATATAAAAGCCTAACTAAAAAAATGATGGAAGGTAATCAAATCATATTTAATGGAAATGTAAAAAAGTACCTACACTTTGAAACATTTCGGGGATATTTAAATAGAATGGGAAGAGCTTTAGCTATAAAAATCACACCACATATAACTAGACACACCTACATTTCAATAGCAATAAGTAAAGGTGTGGATTTATATGCCTTGGTTCAGCAAGTAGGACATAAGGATCCTTCAATGATTTTGAAAGTATATGGTAAATTGATTAATGACCCAAAAGAAATATTCAAAAAACTATCTATCATATGACAATACACAAAATCATACACAGAATCTAGAAAGTAGCGATAGAATACTTGTATTAAGCTACTTTGTGATATAATACAGATATAACCTATAGATATACGTTATATCAATACTAATATACATGCTGTTGGCATGGAGTGAGGTAGACTATGAGAAAAGAACATGATTTTTTAGGTGAATTAGAGGTTGCTGATGAGTTGTACTATGGAGTACAAACATTACGCGGTGTTGAAAACTTCTTTATTACAGGTAAAAAGATTGATTTAGACTTTGTAAAAGCTATGGCAATGGTAAAAAAAGCATGTGCTTTGGCGAATATGAGTACTGGTCGTTTGGATGAAAAAATAGGTCAAGCTATCAGTCGTGCTGCTGATGAAGTGGTGCGTGGTAACTTCAATGATCAATTCCCAGTAGATCCGATCCAAGGCGGAGCAGGAACTTCTTTCAATATGAATATGAATGAAGTATTGGCCAATCGTGCGCTAGAAATTTTAGGGTATGAAAAAGGACAATATGATATTGTATCCCCTAATAACCATGTTAATATGGCACAATCTACAAATGATACATTCCCAACGGCTATCAAAGTATGCGCGATTATGAAGAGTAAGCCTTTATTAGCCGCTCTACGTCGTTTGGCAGATGAGTTAGATAAAAAAGCTGAAGAATACAAAGAAATCTTAAAAATGGGGCGTACTCATTTACAAGATGCAGTGCCAATTACCCTAGGACAAGAAATGAGTGCTTACGCCTCTGGTGTACGTCGTGGCATTCGTCGTATTAAGTCTGCTATGTTAGAAGCACATACTGTCAATATGGGTGCTACTGCAGTAGGCACGGGTCTAAATGCAGAGCCAACTTATATTAAATCCGTGGTAGATGAATTGTCTCGTGTTGTAGGTGAACCATTCATCACGGCAGATAACCTAATTGATGCTACAAATAATACAGATGTGTTTGCGGACATTTCTTCTGGTTTGAAAGTCACAGCACTCGTATTAATTAAGATGGCCAATGATTTCCGCTTGATGGCATCGGGCCCTCGCTGTGGTATTGGAGAGTTGAAATTGCCTCCACGCCAACCAGGTTCTTCTATCATGCCAGGTAAAGTGAACCCTGTCATTGCAGAAGTATTGAATCAAACTTGTTATCAAGTCATCGGTAATGATTTAACAATTTCTCTTGGCGTAGAAAATGGACAGTTTGAATTGAATGTTATGGAGCCAGTGATTGCCTATAACTTGTTCAACTCTATGTGCTACTTGAAAAATGCGGTGAATACATTTGTAGATAAGTTGTTGATTGATCTAGAAGTCGATAAAGAACAATGTGAGTACTGGTTAGATCGTTCTGTTGGCATTGTAACAGCTTTATTACCTCATATTGGTTATGAAAATGCATCGGCCTTGGCAAAAGAAGCATTAGAAACTGACCGCAGTGTAAAAGAAATCATTTTAGAGAAAAAACTATTAACGAAAGAAGAGATGGATCATATCTTATCTCCAAAAGAAATGACTCGTCCTGGTATCGCAGGGCAAGATTTAATTAAACATCCTGGTAATTAAAGTATATAGGGAAGAACTGTCTAGAAATGGGCAGTTCTTTTTTGTACTCCTTTGATGTAAACCATTACTAGTGCTCGATGCTATATAGTATTTGATATATCCATGTTGTATAGGAAATGCATAGACAGTGTATACCTAAGAAACAACGCAGATAGAGCATATAAGAATACTCGTTATAATTTATATGTGATATAGTTTATAACTATTATGACTTATATATAAATTGAAAGTAATATGTTGCTAATTTTATATATAAACAGTAGGGTGTAGTGTATAATAAAAGGGTAAAGGAGTTTAGTAATGAATACTTATATAGCAGTGGCCATCGGTGGAGCCATAGGTGCTCTTACTAGATATGGCATTGGTCAATATATGCTCTATAAAGGGGCTCTCTACCCATGGGGGACGATCATCGTCAATGTAGCAGGTTCATTGCTCATAGGACTTGGTATGGCCTATATAGAAGGGCATCCTCATCTATCCTCGGTGGTAAAGTTACTGTGTGTGACTGGATTTTTAGGGGGACTCACCACATTTTCCACATTTATCTTTGAAGGCTACTTACTAGCCGAAAAAGGTATATGGCATATATTGGGATATATGGGGGGACAAATTTTGGTAGGGTTCAGTCTATGTGGCTTGGCTTTTACCATAGGAAAACGAATTTGGAGTTAATATAATCATGAAAGAAATACATGTAAAAGATGCAGTGGGACAAGCACTGTGCCACGATATTGTGCGCATTGTTATTGGCGAAGTAAAAGATACGCCTTTCAAACGAGGCCATGTGATTCGTGAAGAAGATATTGAGTTATTATTGCAGCTAGGAAAAGAACATATTTATGTGATGGAAGAAGGGGATTATGAACTCATCCATGAGGAAACGGTAGCGGAAGAATTATACCGTTTTTGCGAGCATCCATCACTTTCACCGACACCTGTACAACAGGGGAAAATTGAAGCGATTGCCAATCATGATGGCGTATTGACGGTTGATGTAGAGGCTCTACACGCAATCAATGGGATAGGAGACTTGACGATTGTTACACGGTTTCATGGTACTCCAGTGAAAGAGGGCGATCCAGTGGCAGGCATGCGATGCATTCCGTTGTTGCTAGAAGCGTGGCAATTGGAAGAGGCTAAACGGTTACAAACTGATAAAGAACCGATTATCCAAGTACATCCTTTTGTGCGAAAACGTATGGCTATTGTGACTACTGGTAGCGAAGTCTATGAAGGCCGCATTCAAGATGCATTTACGGCGGTGATTCAAGATCGTGTAGCACCATTTGGAGTAGAATTAGTGGCCCATGAGATTGTGCCTGACGATACAGATAGAATCATAGCTGCTATTCGGTCTGTGAAAGACCAAGGAGCGGACATCATTTTCTGTACCGGCGGTATGAGCGTAGACCCAGATGATTTGACGCCAGGTGCTATTGCTCGTGTAGCTAGTGAAGTGGTGACCTATGGATTACCAGTATTGCCTGGCTCGATGGTTTGCATTGCTTATTTAGAGGATCATACGCCAATTATGGGGGTTCCAGGTGGAGTGTTATATAGCTCTCCTAGCGCATTTGATGTGATAGTGCCGAGATTGTTGGCAGATATCCGCATTACAAAACAAGACTGTATTCATATGGGACATGGTGGCTTTCAATCAAAATAGTGGTAATTTTGAGAAAATGTAGTTGACAAAAACAAATCCCACCCTTAAAATAGGAATTAATTTGAAGTATAATTCATTTAAGTCTAAGTAGAGGAGAATTAGTATGGCTATTATAAAGAATGCAATTGATTTAATTGGAAATACGCCAATCTATCGTATTCCTGACACGAATGTGTATGTTAAATTAGAAAAGTATAATGCTGGTGGCAGTGTGAAGGATCGCGCTGTGTTAGGTATGTTACAAGATGCAAAAGAAAAAGGATTGATTAAGGAAGATACGATTATCGTAGAAGCTACTAGTGGTAACACTGGTATTGCCTTAGCAATGCTAGGTGCGATGTTATCGATTAAAACAATCATCATTATGCCAGAAAGCATGAGTCAAGAACGCCGTGAATTAATTAAAGCTTATGGAGCGCAATTGATTTTAACACCGAAAGAAGTGGGCATGAAAGGTGCACTAGGAAAAGCACAAGAAATTCTTGATAACTATCCAAATGCTGTGACACTAGGACAATTCGTTAATCCAGCTAACCCAACAGCTCACTATGAAACAACGGCAAAAGAAATTTTACGTGATGTACCGAATATAGGCGTGTTTGTGGCGGGAATTGGTACTGGTGGCACATTTACAGGTGTTACTAAATCCTTGAAAGAGCAACATCCGTACATTAAAGCGGTAGCTGTAGAACCAGAAGGATCTCCAGTGATTTCTCGCGGTATTGGTGGGGTGCATAAAATCCAAGGATTGGGAGCTGGTTTTATTCCAGAAAACTTTGATGCCGATCTTATGGATGAAGTACAAACAGTGACTGATGAAGCAGCACTTGAAGAAGTTGGAAACTTCATGCGTGAAACAGGTATCGGCATCGGAATTTCTTCAGCGGCAGCTATTTTAGTAGCCCGCCAATATGGTAAAAAATTCCCAGATGTAGATGTAGTGGTAGTAGCTCCAGATGGAGTTGAAAAATATCTGTCTATGATTCAATTTGAGAGCGTGGATTGGATTCATTCATAATTGATAGACAAGGAGCATAGCATGGTTTCGGCCATGCTATCTCTATATAGGGAGGTAACAATGGGAGCGGTTTGGAAGTCAATCCAGTATAATATTCAGCGAGTGTTGCAGTCAGATCCAGCAGCTACATCATGGTTTATGGTGGTGTGGACATATCCGCATATTACAGCTTTATTTTGGCATTTCTTTGCACATCGTCTGTATAAAAAAGGATGGTTTACTTTGGCGAGACGAATTGCCTTGCATGCACGGCGTGTGACGGGTATAGAAATTCATCCAGGAGCGCAGATAGGAAAGGGTTTGTTTATTGATCATGGTATGGGTGTTGTTATTGGGGAAACAGCCATAGTGGGAGATAATGTAACTCTATTCCATGGTGTTACATTAGGAGGGATGGACTCGCGGAAAGTAAAGCGACATCCTACGATTGAAGACGATGTGTTAATTGGTGCTGGTACTAAGGTACTGGGAGACATTACGGTGGGAAAAGGGTCCAAGATGGGCTGTAATCTTGTCATCAAACGAGATGTACCGCCCAATGTTATTATTTTTGAAACGGAACCAGAGCATATTATTTATCGCCAGCCTAAGCAAGACCGCTTTGCTACCGATACATATATACCACGTCGTCATGCCTTGCCACTAGCGCCTAATGAATTTTCGGACCACATGGCGTGGCACATTTAGGAGGGACTATGAAAGAAGTACGATTAGGGATAGTACAAAGTGCTATACAAATTGGACAGGTGAAAGAGAACCTTCAAATGATGGATGCGATGATACACCAAGTAGCAGAGGATGCGCCAGATATCATTATATTGCCAGAAACATGGAATACAGGCTTTATGACGGGCCATGACTTGATAGCCTTAGCAGACCCTAATGGAAATCAAATGCAAGAACTCCTCAGTGGGTGGGCTAAGGAGTTACATGTCAATATTGTTGGAGGATCTGTAGCCATCGAAGAACATGGTAAGATTTACAATCGTACCTATGTATATAATCGAGAAGGTGACTTAGTATCTACCTATGATAAAATACATGGATTTAGTCCTGCAAAAGAAGACCTCTATTTCACGGGCGGAACACAAGTGCATCATTTCACATTGGATGGTATTCTCTGCTCTAGTGCGACTTGTTATGATATTCGATTCCCAGAATTAATTCGTAAAGCTGCATTAGAGGGTGTAGAACTATTCTTTTTACCGGCTCAGTGGCCATTACTGCGATTGTCCCATTGGAAAATATTGAATCAAGCTAGAGCCATTGAAAATCAGATGTTCTTCTGTGGTGTTAACGGATGTGGACACATTGGGAAGTTGCCGATGGCTGGACACTCCTTAGTGGTGGATCCATGGGGGGAAATCCGGTTAGAATTAGACGAGACTGCCGCTGTACAAACCGTAACTATCGATTTAGAAGTGGTAGCAGATATTCGCACAAAGATTAACGTGTTTCGTGATCGAAAACCAGCTTTGTACTAAGTGCAAGATATATGCATTTTAGGAATATATAAAATTGTTCATAGGTATTGCCAAGATGCAATACCTATGGTATATTATATGAGTACTAAGTACACGGCCCCGTGGTGTAGCGGTTAACATGTCGCCCTGTCACGGCGAAGATCGTCGGTTCAAATCCGATCGGGGTCGCCATTTTTTTTACCTATTTTTAGATAATTGGATTTATTTATATATTTTTTGCCTCGGTAGCTCAGTCGGTAGAGCAACGGACTGAAAATCCGTGTGTCGGCAGTTCGATTCTGCCCTGAGGCACCATATACATATCCTCATGCGGATGTGGTGGAATGGCAGACACGCCATCTTGAGGGGGTGGTGAGCGTACGCTCGTATGGGTTCAAGTCCCATCATCCGCACCAAACGAGGGCCTATAGCTCAGGGGTAGAGCAACCGGCTCATAACCGGTCGGTCCCTGGTTCAAATCCAGGTGGGCCCACCATATAAAACCATCTCACAATGTGAGGTGGTTTTTTGTTATCTATACAGGTTCATTGTATAATGGATTGAGAGCTTTTTATACTGCGCATTTGTGGTATGGAAGTCATGTATGTAGTGTAGTAGATGGATATATTAGATAGATATATTAGTTGTTCTATGCGATATATGCCAGTTATGATAGATTAGAAACGTGAGAACAAATATGGCACTTTCAAAGCGATTAGAGCAAGTAGCAACGATGACTCCCCCGTGTCAAACTGTGGCTGATGTAGGGACAGACCATGGTTTTTTGGCGGTGGCCTTAATTGAAAAAGAAATAGCTGGGCGAGTAATTGCCATCGATGTTAATCATGGTCCCCTAGAGTCTGCGAAGAGGTTTGTGAAAGAACGGAGATTAGAGGATCATATTGAATGTCGATTAGGAGATGGATTGGCTGTTACAACCGCGGGAGAAATTGACTGCGCCGTTATTTGCGGTATGGGTGGAGAATTGATGCAACATATTATCTCGGTAGGTCCGGAGTTGTTGCAGACCTATGTGGTACAACCACAGAGCCATCGAGAGGAATTAAAGAAGTTTCTCGTCGCACAAGGATATGGTATTACGGATGAGCAGTGCTTGCAGGAAGGCAAGCAATATTATGATATATGGGTCGTAGAGCGAGGAGTTACATCCGTATATAATAGCTTACCTTCAGATTCTATATTGTGGGAATATGGCGCTATATTACAAGAGCGTCGCAGCCCAATTTGGGTGCATCATATACAGCGTAGAATAGAAACATTAGAATCCATTGCATCTCATATGCGCGATGCCTCGAAGGGTAGTCAAGATTTAGTTGCTATGGAAAAGGAAATAGAGGCATTGCGCTCTATTGTATGATAGGAGGTATATATGATAACGATGAAAGACATTGCTGGCGCCATTGAGCGTCATGCACCGGTATCATTACAAGAATCTTGGGATAACTGTGGTTTGCAAGTTGGATCTATGTCAGGTACAGTGTGCCGAGTATTGACTGCATTAGATGTGACAGCTGAAGTAGTGGCAGAAGCTATTGAAAAACGGGTACAGTGTATTGTGTCTCATCACCCTATGATTTTTAAAGGGTTAAAATCTATCAATCTAGGAACCATGCAAGGAAAGATGATAGGAAATTTGTTGCAACATGGTATCCATGTATATAGTGCACACACTAATTTAGATATAGCTCGTGGTGGTTTGAATGATGAGGTAGCAAATCGGTTAGGTTTGCAAAGTATCAAAGGGTTAGTAGAAACTGGCAGAGAGTCAGCCTACAAGGTGGCCGTGTACGTGCCAACATCACATAGTGAAGCAGTGCGTCAAGCTATGGGTGATGCCGGTGCAGGTCATATTGGAGAGTACAGTCATTGTAGCTTTTCCGTCACAGGTGAAGGCCGCTTTTTACCATTAGAGGGAACGAATCCATATATTGGTCGTGTGGGAACTGTAGAAATGGTACAAGAAGAACGAGTGGAGACGGTGGTCCCAAAGAAACTACTAGGAAAGGTGCTGTCCGCCATGGAACGAGTTCATCCCTACGAAGAGATTGCCTATGATGTGGTGGCATTGGAACATATATATGAAGCGCAACATATTGGTCGCATTGGTCGTGTAAGGGAACCTCTTTCTTTAGAGGCCACAAAAATGCTATTGCAAACAGTATTTCCTCATAGTCAATTGCGATGGGGCGGTGCAAAGGTGGAACACATCGAACGGATTGCGCTGTGTACGGGTAGTGGAGCTGAATTTATTAAGGCAGCAGCGAAGCAGAAGGCGGACCTATATATTACTGGCGATGTGAAATACCATGATATGCAACTGGCAAAAGAGTTAGGCATTCTTGTCGTAGATGCAGGCCATTATGGTACGGAATATATGAGCCAAACAGTACTGAAACGAATGATAGAAAAGAGTTTTACAGCAGATGAAGTAGAAGTCATAGAAAGTAATGTACAAAGAGATTTTTTCTTTGAAGTCTAAGCACTTTCGGTTATAATAAAAAGAAGAGCTATTGACCACACGAGTGGTCTATGCTAGACTTAAACAGTAAGTATGAAAGGCGATTGCAAGTCTTATGACTTGAGGAAAGTCCGAGCTCCATAGGGCAGGATGCCGGCTAACGGCCGGCGTGGGTGACCATAGGGAATAGTGCCACAGAAAAGTAAACCGCCACCTTCGGGTGGTAAGGGTGGAACGGTCGCGGTAAGAGCGCACCAGGTACATGGTAACATGTATGCTCGGTAAACCCCATCCGGAGCAAGGCCGAATAGGAAAGGGTTAAGGGTTGCCCGCCTACCTTTCGGGTTGTGCCGCTTGAGCGTATAGGCAACTATACGCCTAGAAAGATAATCGCCACTGCGTAAGCAGGACAGAACTCGGCTTATTGATTGCTTGCTCAAAACCGCTCTTCGGAGCGGTTTTGTTATTGTAGGAGGTATCGTTATGAAATTAGAATCCATTAAAACCTATGAAGAATTTAAATCTATCGTGAAAGGTGATGACGAAATCGTATTAGCTTGTTTCACCGCAGAATGGTGTGAGCCATGCAAAGCAATGAAAGAAGAATTAGATGCGTTATACGATGAACTACAAGGTGTGGCTCGTATGATTGCTATCGATATTGATGAAGCTAAAGAAATTGTCTTAAAAGAAGATGTACAAGGGGTACCGACGATTATTTGCTATAAAAAAGGAAAACAAAAAGATCGTATCGGTGGCTATAAAAAAGCAGCCTCTGTACGTAAGTTATTGAAACTATAAATAGAGGATATAAAAATATTTTTACAAATTAGTGATTAATATTCTATAGGAGGAATACCTTTCATGGTATACTATGTGTATTACGTTAATTTGTATAGACGCTATAAAGTTATTGCAAGAAAGGGGCTTTTTTGTGAAAGATAGATTAAATAGTCTTTGGAACTTATTCCAAGAACGTAAATTAAGCCGACGTACATTTATGAAATCCTGTGTAGCTTTAACAGCTATTTTAGGATTACCACCAGCACTGACGAATAAAGTCGTGGCAGCAGCGGAGAAAAAGGAATTACCTACGGTGATTTGGCTGCATGGTCATGAATGTACAGGATGTGACGAATCCTTTATTCGTTCTACATCACCTTTCGCATCTGATGTGATTCTAAATATGATTGCTTTAGAGTATGATGATACTTTGGCTGCCGCAGCAGGGGAACCATTTGAACATCATTTACATCATTTGTTAGAAGAGAAAAAAGGTAAATATGTATTGGCTGTTGAAGGTGGCGTTCCATTGGATGAAAATGGGTCCTACTGCCAAGTGGGCGGTCGACCATTCGTAGATGTATTGAAAGAATGCGCCGAAGGGGCTGCTTTCATCATTGAATATGGATCTTGTGCGGCATGGGGCGGTATTCAAGCAGCGAAACCGAATCCAACCAATACAGTATCTGTATCCTCTATTGTAAAAGGCAAAAAAATCATTAAAGTACCAGGATGCCCTCCAATTCCAGAGGTCATGACTGGTGTCATTATGCACTATGCTTTATTTGGTGAAATTCCACCGCTAGATGTAGAAGGAAGACCAAAGCAATTCTACGGTAATCGTATTCACGATACTTGTTATCGTCGTCCCTTCTTTGATTCTGGATTGTTTGTGGAACACTTCGATGATGATGCATCCAAAGCAGGTTGGTGCCTATATAAAGTAGGTTGTCGTGGACCAGAAACATATAACTCTTGTGGCAACTTGCGTTGGTGGAATGGGTTGTCCTATCCAATTCAATCTGGACATGGTTGTATTGGTTGCTCTGAAAAGGGATTCTGGGACAATGATAACTTTTACCAACGATTGCCTCATATTCATACCCCAAATACTATTACCGATGTGGATACATTAGGTACAGTAGCAGGATTTGGCGCATTTGGTGCTGTAGTGGCTCATGGTGGTATTACCTTGGCAAAACATAAATATGATTCTATCCAAGAAGAGAAAAAATATTTAGCTGAACAAGAAGCAAAACAAAAAGAAGTGGAACAGAAAGGTAGTGACCAATAATGAAACGAGTTGTAGTCGATCCAGTGACCCGTATTGAAGGTCACTTACGTGTAGAAGTTAGTGTTGATGAATCCACAGGTAAAGTGCAAGATGCCTTATCTAGTGGTACGGCTTGGCGTGGTATTGAATTAGTAGCTAAAAATCGCGATCCTCGTGACGTATGGGCCTTTGTACAACGGATTTGTGGTGTGTGTACTTCTACGCACGCCTTAGCATCCCTTCGAGCGGTAGAGGATGCATTGGGTATTCAAATTCCTAAGAATGCAAACTATATTCGAAATATTATGCATAGTTGTTTAGATACACACGATCATATTGTGCATTTTTATCACTTGCATGCTCTTGACTGGGTAAGCCCAGTAGAGGCGTTGAAAGCAGATCCTAAGAAAACTGCAGAATTGCAACAACAAGTATTGGATACATACAATGTGAGTGGATTACAACCAAAAGATTTGGAATCTTCCACATCCGCATACCCTAAGGAGTTCCCTAAAGGAAATGCTACGTATTATGCAGCGATCCAAACAAAAGTGAAAAAAATTGTAGAAAGTGGGCAATTAGGGATTTTCTCCGCTCAATGGTGGGATCATCCAGATTATCAATTATTGCCTCCAGAAGTGCATTTGATGGCCATCTCTCACTATTTGACAATCCTAGATCGTCAACGTGATATTGTAACACCTCATGTTATTTTCGGCGGTAAAAACCCACATCCTCACTACATTGTAGGTGGTATGCCATGCTCCATTTCCATGGATGACATGAATGCACCTGTGAATGCAGCTCGTTTAGCAAGTGTAGATGAATCTATTTCGCTGGCAAAAGATTTGGTGAACAATTTCTACTTACCAGATTTACTAGCTATAGGTCATTTATATGTGAAAGCTGGTATGGTAGATGGCGGCGGATTGGCGAAAAAGCGTGTCTTAGCATACGGTGGCTATCCAGATGATGCATATACAGGTATAAAAGATGGAGACTTCTTTAAAAAGTCTCTTGTTCGTGCTAATGGAGTAGTAGAAAACTTTGAACTTGGTTGGGAAAAAGCAACATTTACAGCTTTAGAAGGTGAAGACTTGATGAATCCAGACTTCTTGTCTGAAGAAATCAATCACTCTTGGTTTGAATATCCAAATGGTGAAACATCCTTGCATCCAACAGAAGGGGTGACAAAACCAGCTTTCACAGGTCCTAAAACGGGAACAAATAAAAAATGGGAATTCTTGGATGAAGAGAAAAAATATTCTTGGATTAAATCTCCTACATTTAAAGGAAAAGCTTGCGAAGTGGGCCCATTGGCAAAATATATCGTTGTCTATGTAAAAGTAAAACAAGGTATCATCAAGAATCCTACATGGGCAGAGAAAATGATGGTAGATCAAATTGAGGCAGTATCTAAAGTGCTAGGTGTACCAGCTCATGTATGGATGTGTTCTACTGTAGGCCGTACAGCAGCTCGTGGTTTAGATGCACAAGTAGCAGCGAACTTGAGTCAACACTTCTACAACCGTTTGATTGAAAATATCAAAACTGGCGATACTGTTGTGGCGGATACTCGTAAATTCGATCCTAATTCTTGGCCAAAAGAGGCAAAAGGTGTAGGTTTATTAGATGCACCACGTGGTGGTTTAGGACATTGGTGTGTCATCAAAGATGGTCGTGTAGACAATTATCAATGTATCGTGCCAACGACTTGGAATGCGTGTCCTAAAACAATTGCTGGTGAACATGGTGCATACGAATCTAATATGATAGACACTAAAGTCAAAGTGGCGGATAAACCATTGGAAATTTTAAAAGGTATTCATTCCTTTGATCCTTGCTTGGCATGTGCGACCCACTTGTACAATAAAAAGGGTGAAAAAATAGTATCTGTTAATACAGATGCCCTATGTAAATAGGGAGGAGGCTGTCGATGTTACCATTAAATAAAAAGCCTTATCGTGTATTTAGTTTATGGCTCCGTATTTTCCATTGGACTATGGTGCTCTGTGTAACGGCACTATTTTGGACTGGCTTATACATTGGAAACCCAGGATTCCAAGCTACACCAGGCAGTGTGGAACCAACTATCGCAGTAGGTGGTTGGTTCTCTATGGAGATGATTCGTAAAATTCACTTTATCGCAGCATTTATCTTAATTGCTGCACTTATATTCCGTATTTATGGTGGAATTCGATATCGTGGCGATAGATTGTTTCCACGATTTCACAAGAAGTCCTATTGGGTTGGTATTTGGGATACGGTGAAACATTATATGATGTTACCGCAACAGCGGGAACATCGTTTCTTGCGGAATTCCTTGGCACGTACAAGTTATGTGGGTGTCTATGTGATGATGTTCTTGGAAATATCTACAGGCCTCGCGATGTATGCACAGGTGTATCCAGATACTTGGGTGGCGCAAATTTTTAATCCAGTGAACTTGCTGTTTACAGAATACCAAGTACATATGATTCATCATTATATTGCTTGGGGATTCTTGTTATTTACAATTATTCACGTATATTTGACATTCCGTGAGGATGTTATGGAAGAATCTGGAGAAGTATCTAGTATGGTATCAGGTATGAAATTTTACCCAGAAGATCCAGAAGATATAGAGGACTTATATGGACCAAATAAAAAGTAATCCCATCGTACTCTTAGGGGTAGGCAATATTTTGCTCACAGATGAGGGATTTGGTGTCCATGTGGTGAACCAATTACGGGAGGATTATGTATTTAATCCTCCTATTACCATTTTGGATGGGGGAACCATGGGCATGGAACTGCTTACCTATATGCGAGGTATGACAAAATTACTATTAGTAGATGCTATCAATGGCGATGATGTACCAGGCACAGTATATGAGTTTCCTCATGAGGAAATGAACACCTATTTTACAGAGGCTATTTCTGTGCATGAGGTAGGAATGCAAGATATTTTGCGAATCCGAGCCTTACAAGAAGATCCATTAGAAGATGCTGTTGTCATTGGTGTGGAGCCTGAAAGTTTAGAGTTAGGCCTTACATTGAGTGATGCTACACAGGCCGCTGTAGAAGATGTGAAAGCCCGTGTACTATCTGTTTTATCGAATTGGAACGTAACCGCTAGCCCTGTGAATACAGTAACAGAATAGGATATTAAGGAGTATGACTCTGTATGGATTTGATAAGGAGTTTCTATGCAAAATGAATTTGGACGTGTAAAAGCGGTATTTCAAGAATTAAAAAATGCTTTGCAACAGTTGCGTAAAACTGGTGAGACCTATACAATTTATGTGGAAAATACAGGACTGACTATGGAAGAACAAGTGGAAGTGTTAGAAACATTAGGTCGCGGTGATGTAACAGTACACTTAAAAGATACAGATCAACCTGTGGAATGGTATGAGTCTACTATTCGTGGTGTATGGATTGGCACCTTCCGTAATGGTCGAGATGAAGCAATTTTATATACTATTGAAGTATGTCGCTATCCAGAGTTAGCAGGAGCCTATGATGAAGATATCATAGGAGGTGAAGCAGATTTACAAGAATGGATTGAAGCGGCTGACTTATAATTGGTATCATTGTCTATAAAAAATGTTACATGTTACTATGAAATTGTCCCCTTTATGTATATCAATAAATCATAGATAGACGTAATTATTGACTAAAACATGTAAAATATGATTAAATACACTCTCTCATCATTCGTTAATGAGAGAGTTTTTCATTTTTATAAGTACACATATTGTAGAGGAAAATAGTAGGTTTTTGGAGAAATTATAGAATAGATAATTTTGAATATAAGTTGTATTTAAAGGGTTTGTAAAGGGTGGATATATGTCCATAAATAGAATATCATAATATCTTTAATAAAAGACTACATAAATGTTATATTTATTACATAACCTTAAATGATAATAAATACTATCATAATAAACAGTTATAGAACATATTCTTAGGGAATTGAAAAAGGTAGGGCATGGTGATACAATAATACACAAGAGAAAGGTCTCTGTTTTAAGTTGAGGAGGGATTACTTTGCGTAACATTCACGTTGAGAAAGTAACAGAAAAGGTAGCAGAATTATGTATGAATGCAGCATATCATCTTCCAAAAGATATGTACAATGCATTGAAAAAAGGCTATGAGTGTGAGAAATCTCCAGTAGGTAAAGGTGTATTAGATCAAATCATTAAAAATGCGGAAATCGCTGATGCTGAAGATCGTCCAATTTGCCAAGATACTGGTCTTACTATCGTATTCTTAGAAGTTGGTCAAGATGTACACTTCGAAGGTGGAAATCTTGAAGAAGCTATTCAAGCTGGTGTAGCAAAAGGTTATGTTGACGGATACCTTCGTAAATCCGTAGTAGCTGAACCTTTGTTCAATCGTGTTAATACTAAAAATAACACTCCAGCGGTTATTTACACAAAAATCGTTCCAGGCGACAAAGTTGACATCAACGTTGAGTTAAAAGGCTTTGGTTCCGAAAACAAATCTGGCGTTAAAATGCTAGTACCTGCTGATGGCGTTGAAGGCGTTAAAAAAGCAGTTCTTGAAATCGTTAAAAAAGCTGGCCCTAACCCATGCCCTCCAATGGTACTAGGTATTGGTATCGGTGGTACTATGGACTATGCAGCATTCCTTTCCAAAAAAGCTCTTCTTCGCTCTGTAGAAGAACGCAATGCACATCCTGAATATGCAAAATTGGAAGAAGAAATCAATGCAATGGTTAACAAAACTGGTATCGGACCTCAATTAGGTGGTTCTACAACAGCAGTTTCCGTTAATATCGAGTGGGCAGCAACACATATCGCTGGTCTTCCTGTAGCAGTAACTATCTGCTGCCACGCTAGCCGTCATGCTCACGGTGAAGTTTAAGAGGGGGAATAACCATGGCAGAACAAATTCGTATTCAAACACCTTTAACAGAAGAACAATCCCGCAAATTAAAAGCTGGTGATATGGTTCTTATCTCCGGTAAAATCTATAGTGCTCGTGATGCTGCTCATAAAGTAATGACTGAAGCATTAGCACGTGGCGAAGAATTGCCAATCGATTGGCATGATAAAATTGTTTACTACTTAGGACCAAGCCCAGCTAAACCAGGAGACCCAATCGGTTCCGCTGGTCCTACAACATCTGGCCGTATGGACGCTTACACACCAACAATGCTTGATCAAGGTATCAAAGGTATGATCGGTAAAGGTTCCCGTAAACCAGAAGTTATCGAATCCATGAAGAAAAACGGCGTAACTTACTTTGCAGCCGTTGGTGGTGCAGCAGCGTTAATTGCTAAATCCATCAAAAAATATGATGTTATTGCTTATGCTGACTTAGGTCCAGAAGCTTTGGCTGAATTGACTGTAGAAGATTTCCCAGCAATCGTTGTTATCGATAGCGAAGGAAACGATTTCTACGAAATTGGTCAAGCTCCATACCGCGAAGACGTTTAATAACAATAGTAAAGAGACTCTCTTATGAGAGTCTCTTTTTTACTATATACTTTTAATACAAAGCAAAATCTAGAGCTTTTTCATCTTACTTATACACAGTATGTGTTATAATACAGGTATATAGACATTGTAAGAAAGGAGATTCTATGATAGGACTTATCATCGGTGGTATTATTTTGCTCCTCATTGAAATGATGATACCAGGGTTTGGTATTTTTGGCCTAACAGGGCTATTGCTGCTCCTCTGGGGGGTGTATGATGGAATGGGTGGAGGACCTATGGCGATGATCACGGTAACGGGGATTTCAATAGTAGGTATCATTGTACTGTGGTGGATTATATCTATTTTTCCAAAAACAAAAGTTGGAGACAGATTGACATTGCGCTTGCAATCTACTAAGGAAAAAGGGTATGCCAGTCATCCTGATCCAGCTGCATGGTTAGGAAAAAAAGGTGTGGCAAAAACGGTGTTGCGCCCAGCTGGAACCATTGTGGTAAACGATACTTTTTTAGATGTTGTTACAGATGGTGAATTTTATGAACCAGGTACGGAGGTTATCATTGTATCCGTTATGGGTGGTCGTATTGTAGTGCGAGCTACAGAAAAGTAGGAGGAATTATGGAAATTAGCATTGGCAATATTGGATTTGTTATACTTCCGATTGTATTAGTAATTGGGGTATCTTTATTTTTACATTTTGTTCCATTAGGACTTTGGATTTCTGCTTTGGCAGCGGGAGTAAAAGTTAGTATCATGACCTTAATTGGTATGCGTCTACGCCGCGTATCACCAGCTCAGATTGTTCTTCCTTTGGTAAAAGCTAATAAAGCGGGTTTGGATGTAACCGTAGATCAATTAGAAGCACATTATTTAGCAGGTGGCGATGTAGATCGTGTAGTAGATGCCTTAATTGCTGCTGAACGGGCGACTATGGAGTTAACCTTTGAACGCTCTGCTGCCATCGACTTAGCTGGCCGTGATGTATTAGAAGCTGTACAAATGTCGGTAAATCCGAAAGTGATTGAAACGCCGATTATTTCTGCAGTAGCTAAAAATGGTATTGAATTAAAAGTTCGTGCTCGCGTTACTGTACGTGCTAATATTGATCGTTTAGTAGGCGGTGCTGGAGAAGCAACAATTATTGCACGTGTTGGGGAAGGGATTGTTACTACCGTAGGTTCTTCTGAAGAGCATACGGATGTATTAGAAAATCCAGATCATATTTCTCGTACGGTGTTGAATAAAGGTTTAGATGCTGGTACAGCTTTTGAAATCTTATCGATTGATATTGCGGATGTGGATGTAGGACGTAATATTGGAGCCCAATTGATGACAGATCAAGCAGAGGCGGATAAAAAAATTGCCCAAGCTCAGGCAGAAAAACGCCGTGCTATGGCGGTAGCACAAGAACAAGAAATGCGTGCGCACACACAGGAAATGCAAGCGAAAGTAGTAGAAGCTCAAGCAGAAGTGCCAAAAGCGCTATCTCAAGCGTTGCGTGAGGGTAATTTAGGCGTCATGGACTACTATTCTATGAATAATATTATGGCGGATACAAAAATGCGTGAAAGTATTTCTGGAGGAGAGTATCAATCAGATATCGATGCGAAAGGCACACATGAGTAAAGGTAAGGAGGTATTCTAGTATGGAGTTTGGTATACTCATATTGATTATCTTAGGGTCCTTTATTTTTAAAAGTAACAAATCTGATTCCGCTGAAACGACAAAGCCAATCCCTAGCAAGGATATGACTTGGGAAGAGATGGAAGCGTATTATGGAATTACACTTTCACAAGATCAGAAAGAACCTATAGAAGTGGAAGCGGATAGTCATACTGATGAAAATTTAGAAGCGGCGCCTGTAACATACGATCCGGTAGGTTTAGATAGGTATGAGCAGTCAGTAGAAGTAAGTAAGAATGATACACTAGTGGACAGGGAATCCTTGCGATTAGCGGCTAGGCGTGGCATGGTGTGGTCTATCATATTGGAAGCGCCGAAAGGGCGGATGCGACGATATGGTCGATAAATAGAACAAGGCATCGTAGACGATACATATAAAGTGAGATACTCGATAGGTGTATTATATGGTAATAGAATCATAAAGAAGAGCTGTCATTCAGGATATAGCAATCCTGATGACAGCTCATTTTCGTATACGTATTTGTAGGTAAAAGCGACCCTACTAAGTAGAGTCGCTTTGGTTATTTGTGATTAGAAAGTTTTGATTTCTGTTTCTTCTAAGGAAGCTACGATGGCATCTGCCAATTCTTCAAATAATGGCAATTGTTCATCATGCAATGCACCTTTGATATCTAATGGAGTGCCTACGATTTCCATGTTGTTGAATTTTTCAGTGAAATACTCAACCATGCGTTTCATAGCGCCGGATGCCCAAGAGTGGTTACCAACGATAGATACTTTATGATTGTGGAAGTTTAATGCTTGTAATTCGTGTAACAAGTTTTCCATAGTCAAATATAAGCCTAGGTTGTATGTTGGTGCCATACATACTAAATGGCTATATTTCCATGCATCAGAGATGATGTAGGAAGGATTTGTCTTAGATACATCGTGGATACGAATGTCTGTGACACCGCGTAAGGACAATAGTTTCGCTAATTGTTGTGCCATTTCAGCAGTGTTGCCATACATGGAACCGAAAGCGATCACAACGCCTTTTTTCTCTGCGTTATATGTGCTCCAGTGCATATATTTGTTCACAATGTAAGAGATGCTTTCAGGGGTTCTCCAAATTGGACCATGAAGAGGCGCAATGTTATTGATTTGTAAAGACAAAGCTTTTTTCATTGCGTTTTGTACTTGTGCACCGTATTTACCTACGATATTCGTGTAGTAACGACGCGCTTCGTCTTCGTATAGACGGTCAAAGTCTAATTGATCAGCGAAAATATTGCCGTTGATTGTGCCGAATGTACCGAATGCATCAGCAGAGAACAATGTACCTGTTGTGGATTCGTATGTGCAAGTTACTTCTGGCCAGTGAACCATTGGCATAGTATACGTGTGTAATTTATGATGGCCAAGGTCAATTGTGTCACCCTCTTTTACTTCATAGTAATTATCAGGAGCAGGACGACCATAGAATTGTTCAAAGAAACGGAATGTAGTTTTGTTACCTACCATCTTTACATTTGGATAGCGGTCTAGTAATTCTACTAATGTAGCGCAATGGTCAGGTTCCATATGATTTACAATTAAATAATCTAATTGGCGGCCATTTAATAAATGTTCTACGTTATCGAAGAACTCTTGACGAATGCTGTCATCTACAGAGTCTACGATACAAGTTTTTTCGTCATCAATAAAATAGGAATTGTAGCTTACCCCATGTGGAATTGGAAATAGGTTTTCGAACCGTTCAGTGCTCCAATCGTTGCTACCAATCCAATAAATATGATCAGTCAATTTTTGTGCGCAATGCATAGTTAAATTCCTTTCATACATACGGGGGATTGTTATGCCCCAGATTTTCTTATCAAATATATATTACTAGTTTATAGGCTATAAAGCAACTGTTTTATCGGTGCTTATAGGAAATTTTAGATATAATTGTCTTACATCATTTGACAACATTTATAAATCTAGGTAAACTTATAAGTAATTATAATAGTTGATTAGAGAGTGAAAGGGTACTTTCACAATAGATTTGAGGTCAGTATGTCTGTGTCTGCAGAATTATTGCGCTCCTTTGTGGGCGTAGGTTTGCACCTATCTTTTTCCAAGGCGGCTAAAGCAAGTGGGGTTTCACAATCAGCCATTAGCCAGAGCATTAAGCAATTGGAGAAAGATTTGGGGATTCCCTTGTTTGAAAGGACGACAAAATCAGTAGCATTTACAAAAGCCGGCCGTGAATTGTTTGAAACGGCAGTAGAAGCATTTTCAATGTTAGATAATGGTCTTATGCAACTGCGAGAACGTCTATCTCGCGAATATAAGAGCTTGCACCTGGCAGCTACTGATACATTGAGTAAATATTTTTTATTGCCCTATTTTAAAATGTGGCAAGAAAAAGACCTTGATATTAGCTTACGCATTACCAATCGACCATCCCGTGAATGTGTGGCTATGGTGGAAGCTGGCGAAGCACAGCTAGCAGTTGTTCATGCGTATGAAGGATTATATGATAATAATCATTTAGAAGTTGTTGATTTGGCTGCTGTACGCGATATTTTTGTGGGTGGTACTACATACAAGGATACTGAAAAGGTTTGGAGTATTGATGATATTTTGGCTGAGCCACTATTAGTACTCACAATGGGTGCTAGTAGCCGAAACTTTTTTGATGCTGTTACCTACAATCGATGTACGAAACCAGCCTTTGAGCTTGGTAGTTTAGAGGTTCTTATTGATTTAGTAGAAATTAACTTAGGTCTATCATTAGTGCCAGAAATGGTAGCACGCGAAAAAATACGCAGTGGTTCATTAGTAGAGTTACAGACTAATTTGCAAATTCCAGAACGGCGAATTGTATTAGTACGATCGAGGATGGATGCATTAACGGAAGGCGTAACGCAATTTATTGATATATTAGATACAGGAAAATAATAAGGAGGATCATCGTGGATTTATTAAAACAACGTATTGATGCAGAGGGAATTGTATTAAATAATCGAGTATTGAAAGTAGATGGTTTTTTAAATCATCAAATTGATCCAAAGTTATTTGTTCAAATTGGTAAGGAAATTGCAAGACAATTTGCGGATAAGCAAATCGATCGCATTGTCACTATTGAAGCTTCTGGTATTGCTATTGCATTGCAAGTGGCGATTGAATTGGATGTACCATTGGTATTTGCACGCAAGAAAAAATCTATTTTGATGACAGAAGATGTATATCATTCTGTAGTGTATTCGTACACAAAAGAAGAAAATTATGATATGACAATTTCTAAAAAATTCTTACCAGCTGGGGAAAAAGTATTAATTATCGATGACTTCTTGGCCAGTGGTGAAGCAGCTATGGGGCTCGCAAAATTAGTAGAAGGTGCAGGAGATACAGTAGAAGGTATTGCTATTGTTATTGAAAAATCCTTCCAACCTGGTCGTGATCGTTTAGAAAAAGCAGGGTATGACGTGCATTCCTTAGTGCGTATTGCACGCTTTGAAAATGATCGTTGTATTTATGTAGAGGATGAAACTTGTTAATGAATTGATATTTTATACCAATGTATGGTATGATTATGGTAATGAGTTTTAATTTTAAAAGTGTTAGTAAATGGAGTTAAGACAGTGAATAAAAAAGCAGAATTATTTCAACAGTTTATTGTAGAGAATGAATTAACAAATCTTTTCACGTTGCGTGAGATTGAAAATGACCAATATAATACAGTAGTATTTGATGCTAGTGTAGAATACAATGACATTGTATTCCCATTATTTGTTGTATTAGATGATACACCATTTGGAATTGTGCGTTTAGAAATCGCTGGTGGTCGTTTTACACCTGAGCAACGCAAAACTACATTAGAGGTGTTGAATCAATTAAATAGTGAATTTAAATGCTTCAAACATTATTTAATGGAAGAAAATGGTTACGAAGCAATTATCTTAGATGTAAGCTTGATGGCAGGAGAAGAAGAGTTCAATCCAGCATTAGTAGCGTATACTATCTTTGAAGTGTTGTATCCACATACTCAAAAAGATTTAACTCGTATCATTGCGGCGTTAGAGAGCGTAAAAGTGGAAGAAGCTCCTGTAGAAGGACAAGAAGCTAAAAAAGAAAGCAAGCCACGCAAAACGACTAAATCCAAAAAAGGTTAATACACAGAGATAATATCATATGGGGCATTGTGACAAGCAATGCCCCTTTTTTACGAGGTGATATTCATGAATGAAAAGGCGAGAGTATTTGAAGAATTTTTAATCGAAGAAAAAATAACATGTTTTGAAAAACGAGAGGTTGGGGATGATGATCATACAGTTGTGTTCCGATCCTATGTGCAAACTGAGTTGGGTGATATTCCCGTATTCCTATTGTTAGATGATACGATCTATGCCACTATTCGATTTTTAATTGGTGCAGGTGTAGTCACAAAAGAAAATCGTCAAGAGATTCTGACATTTATCAATCGTGAAAATAGTACTTATAAAAGCTTTAAATATTATATTGAAGAAGATGATGATAGCGTATACTTAGATTGTATCAATCAAAGTGCAAACTCTCATTTTGACCCAAGATTGTTATATGTGCTAATGTCTCAAATTGTAGAGTATATTCCAGGAAAAATTGAAACTATAGGAAATATATTTGGTGTTGAACAGTTACCTCCACCTGAGCATGCACATGAATAATATGATTCTTTTTCGCAAAAAGAAACAATATCAATCAAAATATGATTAACGGCGCTCAAAAACGCTCAGAAAAACATATGTGCAATTGGAGTAAACAATTCAATTCGTGTAATACAATTCAAAAATGTTAAAAAATGTTGATAGATACACAATTCGTGATATGCGAATTCAAATGTATCTATAGCAAATGTACTATGTATCGTGCTATAATATGTGTAGGTTATTTATACTATAGCATCACGTAGTATAAGGGGTGATACAATGGCATTAGGTGAAAATTTAAGACATGCCCGTAAACGAATTGGGCGGAGTCAACTAGATGTGGCTCGTGATATTGGTATTAGTAATGCTGCCCTGTCAAATTATGAAACAGGATATCGAGAGCCTGATTTAGAAACCTTGAAGCGATTAGCTAATTATTACGATGTGACCATTGATGAACTGGCAGGTAACGCAAGTATGGCCAGAGAAATACTCTATGATCTAAGTAGCATTGTAAAAAATGGGCGGATTGCACATAATGGTGTAGAATATGTATTAAGTGATTCACAACGATTAAAATTAAGACGCCAAATTGCACATGCATTTGAAATGTTCAATGAAGGAAAATCTAATTGGTAGGATAAACATGTTATTCTAGAGACGTTTGTGGAATAGCATATCATCGTATAGAAAGCGCAGGGGCTCTCGGGTACGTTTGAGAGTGCAAGTACTGTATCTACAAAATGAAAAGAACAGTTCTATGAAAATAGGACTGTCTTTTTTATTGTCCAAGTATATATGATATAATTTACATAAGATTATATACAGGTGGATGCTAAGATATGATAGACTGTGTATGATATAGAATTAGCAAGTAAGATAGTACATGGTACTATCTGAGCAAGAAATTAGTTAATTATGAAATAGAATAGAGAATATGAAAGGATGCTTATGAGTAAACCAATCGTAGTTGTACCAGGTTTGGTACGTAAAGATGTAATAGCTTACCTAAGTGAGCATGTGACAGTTCGTCAATGGACTGAAAAAGAAAAGATGCCAAAAGAGGTATTAAAGGAATGGCTTCGTGAAGCGGATGGATTGTGGAGTATTAATCATTTTACAGTGGATGAAGATCTAGTAAAAGATGCTCCTAATTTAAAGGTCATCGCTCAGGCTTCTGTAGGGTATGATAATATTGATATCGATGCCTTAACAGCGCGCCATATTCCGTACGGAAATACGCCTGATGTATTAACGGAAACAACAGCGGAGTTAGCTTTCACATTGATGGCAGCTGCGAGCCGTAGAATTTATGAGAATGCCCAGTTTGTGAAAGATGGAAAATGGGTGGAACGACCTTCGAATATAAAAGGCAAAGATTTAAGTCGTATGACATTAGGTATTATTGGCATGGGTAAGATTGGTGTATCTGTATCTCGCAGAGCGCGTGCTTTTGGCATGACGGTGCAGTATCATAATCGAAATCGCCGCAATGATGATAGCTTGCTGATGACGACGTATGTATCATTGGGTAAACTATTAACGACTAGTGATGTCATCTTGGTGATGGCTCCGCTGACAGAGGAAACCCACCATTTAATCGATGCAGAAGCTTTTGAAATGATGAAAGAAACTGCTTTATTTGTCAATGTAGGACGAGGGAAAATTGTAGATACCGATGCATTAGTACATGCTCTAGAAACAGGTCAAATCGATTACGCAGCTCTCGATGTGGTAGATCCAGAACCAATTGGTGCGGATCATCCGTTATTAAAAACAGGGAAATGCCTAGTGGTGCCTCATATCGGGTCTTTCACAGATAGAACTCGGAAGGAAATGGCTATGCTCACAGCCAATAATCTTATAGCTGGTGTACATGGTAAACCGTTGTTGACCTGTGTCAATGAAAGTGTCAATTATATGGCAACTGAAGAGTAATAGAGACAACGTAGCCGGTATGATACGAAATACTAGGATTTGCAAGAAATCCATGAAACATGGAGTAGCCTGTGGTATAATAAAAGAATGTGCAGAACTTGCACGTGTGTATAATCAATATAAGAGAGGAAGAATCACATGGAATCGAAAGAGACGATGATGAGTACGGAAGAAACAACGCCTCAAACAGTTAACTTTATTGAAGCGATTATTAATACAGACAACGAAGAAAATACCTATGGAAAACGTGTCCACACACGTTTCCCGCCAGAACCTAATGGGTATTTGCATATTGGCCATGCAAAATCTATTTGCCTTAACTTTGGTCTTGGCAAATCATACCAAGGTTTAACAAACTTGCGTTTTGATGATACGAATCCGGTCAAAGAAGATATGGAATATGTAGAATCCATTGAAGAAGATGTAAAATGGTTAGGCTTTACATGGCATGGTGATGTACATTATGCATCTGACTATTTCGGTAAACTATATGAATATGCTCAAGTGTTGATCAAGAAGGGAAAAGCCTATGTAGATGATCAAACACCAGAAGAAATTCGTGCTACTCGTGGCGATTTTACAACGCCTGGTACGAATAGCCCTTACCGTGATCGCAGCGTAGAAGAAAACTTACGACTCTTTCAAGAAATGAAAGAAGGCAAATATAAAGATGGGGAAAAAGTATTGCGGGCCAAAATTGACATGGCAGACCCTAATATCGTAATGCGAGATCCTGTATTGTATCGTATTTTACACGCTGATCATCATCGTACAGGTTCTGAATGGAATATTTACCCTATGTATGACTATGCGCATCCAGTATCTGATGCGATTGAACGTATTACCCATTCTGTATGTACCTTAGAATTTGAAGTGCATCGTCCATTGTACAATTGGGTATTAGAAGATTGGGAAGACACAGAAAAACCAAAACAGATTGAATTTGCCCGCTTGAATGTGACAAATATGGTCATGAGTAAACGTAAATTGCGTCAATTGGTTGAATTGAATCTAGTGAGTGGATGGGATGATCCTCGTATGCCGACAATTTCTGGTTTGCGCCGCCGTGGCTATACACCAGAGTCCATTCGTGATTTCTGTGAACGCATTGGCGTAGCAAAAGCAGATAGCATGGTAGAAGTAGGACTATTAGAGTTCTGTATCCGTGAAGATTTGAAATTAAAAGCTCCACGCTACATGGCGGTATTAGATCCTGTGAAAGTTGTCATCACAAACTACCCAGAAGGACAGACAGAAACACTTATCATTGAAAATAATACAGAAAATGAAGCGATGGGGCATCGTGAAGTGATATTTGGTCGAGAAGTGTACATTGAACGTGGTGACTTTATGGAAGAACCAGTGAAAAAATTCTTCCGCTTAGCACCGGGTAAAGAAGTGCGTTTAAAAGGGGCTTACATCATTGAATGTCAATCTGTTATCAAAGATACTGATGGCAATATCACTGAAATTCACTGTACATACGACCCAGCTACGAAATCTGGAACAGGATGTCAAAAGAAAGTGAAAGGTATCTTGCACTGGGTAGAGGCATCTACTGCGGTAGATATGGAAGTGCGTCTCTATGACTATCTATTGAACTCAGAAAATGAGGAGACTGCAGATAAAGATTTCTTACAACAGTTAAATCCAAACTCCTTAGAAGTAAAAGCTGCGAAAGGGGAAGCTGCATTCCGTACTACACAAGTTGGAGACCATTATCATTTCTTGCGTACAGGCTATTTTGTGACCGATAAGGATAGCACAGCAGATCATATCGTGATGAATCGTACGGTAGGTATGCGCGATACATGGGCTAAGATGCAAAAGAAATAAGATTAGGCGATTAGTATGATGAAAATATATAGTGTAGTATCCTTAGCGGCGATTGCGGGAATCTTTGTATGGGGAAGTATTGTGTCTGATGTAGATGCGGCGAATACCGCTACAATCCGATGGCCTAAACATATGGTAGTGCAAGAAGGTAGTAGTCAAAGTATTATTTCTACGGGAATTGCACAGACGTTGGAATCAGGGATGCAACAAATTGGATTCGAAGTGACAAAGTCCTATATGATACTGGATAAGTCTGGAAATAATTACTATTATGCTCGTTATGGGGAAGGTACATTGTTGTATGGATTTGGCCCAGAGGCTGCTGATAGTGCGCATCCATTCCCAGCAGGAGATCGTATGGGTGAGCAGATGGTTCAGGATTACCAAACGTATATGGAAAGTCACCCAGAACTATTTACGATTGTGACTCCATTACATGTTGAGGGGAATCGACGCTATCGCGGAGAAGTAATTGTAAATTCTTGGTATAAACAGGCGGAGTACCCACTGTATATGCAAGTAGTATTTACCGTAGAAAGTAGCCACCCGCCACGTGTGCAATACGTATTAACCAGTGTAGATGATATACATATGCGTGATAAGTTACAATCGATTCTAAAATAAAAGAAGACTTCGAGAGATAGGTATGGTGTATAGCCAATACTATATCTTTCGAAGTCTTTTTATTGTTTGCTATATCTTGGTTCCTATATCTGTGTGTAAGAATTAATGGTGTGAGTATGGTGGTAGATGAGTGTATGGTTATAGTTAGATTGTATATATAAAAAGATATAATTGCTCATAATAATGAAAAAAGTTCTCATACTTATTGACATGAGTGTAAAATATTTGTATCATATTAATAGAAATAATTTTCAATTATTTTAGCTATCTTTTGATGGCAAATCCGGATTATCTATTTGCTGTGAGAGCAAGTGTTCTCCCCAAAATACGTAAAAAGGCAGGTACAACAAATGGAATCCATCGAGCAGATTATCGGATATCATTGTGCACCCGCAATTCGAGGTATCAAAGTGGCTAATTTAGTGGCTTTACCTCAACATCTAGGGGTCCATATGATACAGAAGACAAATGAGTATAATGATAAATTTAATCAAAAAGGGCTGTTCTTTTATGAATTATGCCATTGTGAAAAACGAAAATTATTACTCGTATTCCGAGAACGGATGCTTGATGAGTATTTGAGACGACCTGATGTGCTAGCGTTTCTCCAACAGTATGGATATGAATCTTATGAAACATTACAAGAGTGGTTATTACACTTACGTCATCGTATTGAAATGAGCGATGTGTTTCCCCATGAGATAGGCGTATTTTTAGGATATCCTCTAGAGGATGTCAAAGCTTTCATACAATTCCGAGGAGCAGGCTATAAAGTTTGTGGAGATTGGAAAGTATATGGAAACCAAGCGTCTGCTATGCACGCATTTCATTGTTTTCGAATGTGCCGTGACTATTGTCATGCACAATTGAATAAAGGAAAATCTTTAGAGTCTTTGGTTGCCGTAACGGCATGCTAGGAGGTAACATTATGATCGCTGTAATTTATTGGTCTGGAACAGGTAACACAACTGCAATGGCGGAAGCTGTAGGTAAAGGTATCGCTGATGCTGGTCAAGAAGTAGTAGTAAAAGCTGTTTCCGAAATCACGGCTGACGAAGCTGCGGGTTATGAAAAATTAGCATTAGGATGTGCTGATATGGGTGCAGAAGAATTAGAAGATGCAGAATTTGCACCTTTCTATGATGCATTGGAACCAAAATTAGCTGGTAAAAAGGTAGTATTATTCGGCTCTTATGGTTGGGGCGGATCCTGGTTAGATGACTGGGCTGTTCGTGTTGAAGGTGCGAATGGTGTAGTGGTAGATAAATTACCAGTACTAGGTGAACCTGATGATGCAGGCAAAGAACAATGTGAAGCATTGGGTAAAGCACTAGTAAACGCATAATCCAAATATAAAGCATATAACAAATCAATATACTAGCTCTTACTCATAAGAGGTGGATAGGTAGATCTATTCACCTCTTATTTTAGTTTTGCAACCTTCTTGCTAATTCGGAATCGATGACACATTGACCATGCACGTTAAACTTTACTATAATAAAGAAATCATATAGTTATTAGTATAGGAGGTATTGTATGCAAGTATTACAAAATTGGAAATTACATGCGTTGGCTCTTCTCATCACCATCATTGCAGAAATGATTGGGATTCAACGATTTGGAGCAGTCGTGTTTTTGCCGCTTCTCTACGCGTTGATTATGGGTCTATTTGTATCGATTCCATCATTAAAAATTTTAACTGTGGAAACGATGGAAAAATCAGCCGATTATCTAGGGATTGCAGTGATGTTGTTAATGGTGAAAGTAGGCTTAGGTATTGGTCCCAACTTGGAAATTTTGTCTACCGCTGGATTGGCTCTTATGCTACAAGAGCTAGGTCATTTCTTTGGTACGATTTTATTCGGCTTACCAGTGGCATTATTAGTGGGAATGCGCCGTGAAGCGGTGGGTGCTTGTTATTCTGTAGACCGTGAACCTAATGTAGCGATTATTATCGATAAATTTGGTTTTAGCTCTCCTGAGGGTCGTGGTGTTATGGGTATGTACATCTGTGGCGTATTGATTGGTGCTATGTGGGCCTCTGTGCTAGCAGGTTTCTTTGCACAAATGGGCTGGTTCCATCCATTGGCATTGGCTATGGGTGCTGGCGTAGGCAGTGCTAGTATGATGGCTGCTTCTACAGCCCCTATCATTGCGGTATATCCAGAGCATGAAGCCCAAATTGCAGCCTTAGCGGGGGCAGCCAATTTATTGACCACCGTATTAGGTGTGTACTTTGGTATCTTTGTATCCTTACCGGTGATGGAAAAAACCTATAATTTCTTTACAGGCCGTACACGTGAACAAGATTTAGCAGAGGAGGGAAAATAAGATGACTATCAGCGAAAAAATTACACAATTTATCATTGTCATATGCATTGCAGCTATCATGACGGCTGTAGGTAATATCCTTGATGGTAAGCATCTATTGGGACCAAGTCTTGTGGGGGTCTTTGTCATTGCGGGCTTAGCTATCATTGGTGCTATTATTTCTTATTTGCCATTAGCGAATCGATTTCCTATGGTATTCTGGGTGTCTTTAGTAGGCGTGATTGCATCTTTGCCAATGATGCCAGGTCAAGCTTGGATTATTGCACAAACAAAAGAAGTAACATTCTTGGCGACTACCACACCAGTATTAGCTTATGCAGGTCTTTCCTTAGGAAAAGATTTAGGCGCTTTCCGTCGTCTATCTTGGAGAATTATTCCAGTAGCGTTAGCGGTAACGGCAGGTACATTTATTTGCGCTGCTGCAATGGCTCATTTTGTATTACATATGCAAGGCGTTATTTAATATTGAATAGATGCATATAGATTGTAGATGCACTTAATAAAAGAGAGTTGATGATTTCCTATCAACTCTCTTTTTGATTTCATGGTACAATAGAGTTCAAGAGTCATACATAGATACCTTTTTGTGAAGGGTATTTTCATACAATATAAAAGGAGACAAACTATGTTAACAAAAGAAGAAGTAAAACAACGTGTGTGTGATGCCATTGTAGCAGGACAAGATCGATTGCGTGCATTAGCTAGTGCTATTATGGATGAACCAGAATTGGGTTATAAAGAGCATAAAACATCTCAAAAAGTACAAGATATGTTTACAGAGCTAGGGATTGCTTTTACAACGGGGCATGCTATTACAGGTGTAAAAGGACGTTTACAAGGTGGTACATCTAAGAAAACTGTCGCCATGATTGGTGAACTGGACGCGATCGTATGTCATCGTCATCCAAAAGCAGATCCATTAACTGGAGCAGCCCATTGTTGTGGACATAATGTACAAATTGCTAACTTATTTGCAGTAGCTATGGGCTTACAAGCGGAAGGGGTTATGGAAGCTCTTGGAGGAGACGTAGTTTTATTTGCTGTGCCAGCGGAAGAAATGATCGAAGTCGATTATAGGAATACATTGCGTGAAAAAGGAACAATCAAATACCTTGGGGGCAAACAACAGCTTATCTATGAAGGTGCCTTTGATGATATCCATATGGCCATGCAAATGCATGTGGAAACAGCGGATACACCTACGGGAGAAATGAACTTAGGGAGTACCTCCAATGGATTTGTGGCGAAACTGATCGAATACCACGGAAAAATTGCCCATGCGGCGGCAGCTCCTCATGAAGGGATTAATGCATTAAATGCGGCCTTGATGGGTGTTATGGGGGTACATGCCATTCGTGAGACTTTCAAAGAAAGTGATTATTTCCGTTTCCATCCTATCATTAATCAAGGGGGAACATTGGTAAATTGCGTACCAGATTATGTGCAAGTAGAAAGCTATGTGCGTGCGTCGAATGTAAAAGCGATTGTGGATGGCAATCAACGAGTGAATCGTGCTTTGAAAGCTGGCGGCGATGCAGTAGGAGCTACTTGTGTGATTCAAGATTTACCAGGTTATTTACCGATGCGTGATAATCCTGATATGAATCAGTTATTGCGGTCTAACTCAGAACCGCTATTTGGTACAAACAATGTACGTCAACGGGTACATATGACAGCAAGTACAGACATGGGTGATGTATCCCATTTAATGCCTGTTATCCATCCTTGGGTGGGTTGTATTGAAGGAGTGCTGCATAGTGCGGAATACAATATCACAGTACCAGACGTAGCCTATATTAAAACGGCCCAAGCATTAGCAATGACTATTGTGGATTTATTATATGATAAGGCGCAGGTGGCGGAAGAGATTCTAGAAAACTTTGAAGCTCCGTTAACGAAAGAAACGTATATTGAATTGTTAGATTCTATCGCTAGTGGAAAATAGTAAAAATTCTCATATCTAAAATAGTCGATGTATGATATACTATATATTAAAGAATAAAGATTATCCATTGGTTTAGAAAGGATGACGTAAATGAAGCAATATGATGTAATCGTAATTGGTACTGGCGGTGCTAGTTTAGTAGCTGATGCAGCATTAAAAGCAGGTAAACGTGTAGCTGTTATTGAAAAAACAGGCTTTGGTGGCACTTGTTTAACACGTGGCTGTATTCCAACAAAAGTAATGGTTACTGCAGCTGATGTGGTACATGAAAGCCATGGTTGGAAAAAAATTGGTGTAGAAACTGCTACACCGACTCTTAACTGGGATGTAGTAAGCGAGCGTGTATGGAAAGCCATCAATAAAAGCGAAGGGGTTAAAGAATTTTATGAAAGCTTTGACAATGCTGATGTATACCATGGAGCAGCTACTTTTGTAAGTGATAAAGTATTATATGTAACATTACAAGATGGCACAAAAACAGAGGAAATTACTGCATCTACCATTATCATTGGTACTGGTGGTCATTCTAAAGTGAACCATGTGGACGGCTTAGAAGAAGCAGGATACATTACTAGTGAGAAATTATTTGGCAATGAATATCCAAAAGTACCATATAAACGACTAGCTGTATTTGGTGGTGGTCCTATTGGTACAGAATTTGCAGGTGTGTTTGCCGCAGCAGGTACGGAAGTGACGTTAATCCAGCGCAATGTGCGTTTATTGCCAAAAGAAGATGAAGCTATTTCTGCTCATATTTTAGAAGAAATGAAAGCCATTGGAGTGAACGTATTAACAGATACTGTATGTGATAATGTGCGAGTAGACAATGGTGATAAAGTGATCACTGTGAAAAACCGTACTACTGGTGAAGTCTCTGAAATTCGTGTAGATGAAATTTTGGTGGCTACTGGTATCGCTCCGTCTGTAGAAGATTTACACCTAGAAAATACTCACATTGAACAATTGCCAGGTGGTTGGATTAAAACGAATGAATTCTTAGAAACATCTGTAGAAGGTGTGTATGCCTTAGGTGATGTAAATGGTAATGCAGCGTTCCGTCATCGCGCCAACTATGAAGGGGATATTATCTCTCATAACTTATATCGTGCTACATCTCCAACAGACTATCGTTGGGCACGCTATGATTTGATTCCTATGGTGACTTTCACATACCCAGAAGTAGGTCGTGTCGGTATGACTGAAGCAGAAGCCAAAGAGGCTGGTTATGATGTGGGAGTTGGTATTAACCACTATTCTAACTCCGCAAAAGGTATGGCCCTTGGTATTGACAAAGGTGATGTACATGATGGATTTATCAAGGTAGTGGTAGATAAAGCTACGAATCGTCTATTAGGGGCTCATATCGTGGGACCACAAGCATCGATCTTGTTCCAACCATATGTACATTTGATGAATAGTGGTGAAGTGAAATTAGTTCCTGTTCATGAAGAAATCGGTTCTACTACAACGAAAGAATTACGTGCACAAGGATTGACACGGTACTTGGATCCACAATCTGTTATCTCCATTGGTGAGGCTATGGCTCCACATCCAACACTGTCAGAAGTTTCTATGTGGACACAAGTGTTCTACGAACATAAATGGTAATCTATTAATAAGATATTTACTAAAAACTGTAGTGATGGGAATACTATCACTGCAGTTTTTTTATATTGTCATATGATGATAATTGATAAGTAGCGGTGCTGTTCATAAAGAAATCGGACATGAGTTTTTTTATTATCACATGATGATAATTGATATATTGTACAGTACTTATAAATAGAATGCGTTTATTCTGTATAGGCAGATATGAGTATGATATGTTAGTAATGCTAGAGGTGTAAGATAGTATAAAGATAGTATAAAGATAGTATAAAGAAATATACCCTACCTTATTGCATGAGTATATGACATAGGTTATAAGTATTTTGAAATCAAATATTCTCAATTAAAATTATAGTTGATAATAGTTGGATAATAGTGTATAATGAGAAAGTAAATGAGAATAAAAAGCTACCTCTGAGATATAGCAGATTAGAAGGGGGTAGAATTGTAAGTATATGTTAAATGGATGAAAGAGGTGTAGTATGACAGAAGTATTAATCCGTTTATTTGTAAACAATAAAGATGAAGTCAAAGATACTAATGTACGCCAACAATATGGGATTATGGCAAGTATCACCGGTATTGTGGTGAATGTGTTAGTTTGTTTAGGGGAATTGATCATTGGTTTTCTTATCGGATCCATTGCTATGATTAGTGATGCTATCCATAATGTGGCTGATGCAGGGGGATCCTTAGTATCCTTTTTGAGTTTTAAATTGTCTGGACGTAAAGCAGATGCAGAGCATCCATATGGACATGGTAGAATGGAATATCTATTGTCCATTGGTTTTTCTATTTTGCTGTTTGTAGTAGCGGCTCAATTAGGTATTGAAGCGGTAGACCATATTATGAACCCAGAGGTAGTAGAGTTTTCTATGTCTGCATTAGCTGTGATGCTAGGCGCTATGGTGTTAAAAATTTGGTTATCTTTCTTTTTACGTTCCATTGGGAATCGCATTGATTCTCCTATCTTGCGTGCTAACGGGAAAGAAGCTTTATCTGATGTATGGGCTACAGCAGCCATTGCTATCGGCTTATTGTTGGGCGGTATATTCCAGTTGAGCGTGGATGGGTATTTAGGCTTAATTGTGGCGATTATCATTGCAAAAGCTGGTTTTGAAGTGCTGAAAGAAGCTACAGATCGTTTATTGGGATTTGAGCCCAGCGCAGAACGAGTACAAGAAATCATTGAATTTGTAGAATCTAAGCATGGTATTTTAGGAACGCATGATTTGATGATTCACGATTATGGTCCAGGTCATGAATATGCTTCTATCCACGTAGAAGTAGATGCGAAACAAGATGCGATGACCATCCATAACATGGTGGATCGTGTAGAACGACAAGCTTTGAAAGAATTGCAGTTAAAACTGACTATCCATATGGATCCAATCGTTGTCAATGAACAAACCCTAGCTTTACAACAGCGTTTAGTAGCAGTAATTCAAGCCTATGATGAAAGCTTTTCTTTGTATGATATCCGCATCGATGTAGAGAATAGAAAGATTGGTTTTGACGTACAAGTACCGCATGATGTGAAATATACGAAAGAGGAACTTTCACAAAAGTTGAGGCAATTAGTAGAAGCGGTATTGCCGACTTATGAAGTGAAACCAAATGTAGTGCATGGCTACACTGGAGTATAACAGAATATAGTCTATATATACTAAAGGCAAGTTGAGTAAGAGGGCTCAACTTGCCTTTTGTGTTTGAGGATGGTTATTGCTGCAGAAAATATAGTATAGAACCATAAAAAATATTATAGAGCGGATAAGAAAAGGACTGGTGCAGATTGTACCAGTCCTTATTAGTGCCTACTTTCATAAGCTATATGTAATTATAAATTCTATTGGGCATCCCATACCAAAGAACAAGTAGACCTTTCAAACACTATGTGTAAAGAATACACTTATACTTTATCTGTAGGGTAGCCATTACGTGCATAGTCTACAGCGGCTGTAAATAAGATATCTGTAGAAGAGTTCAGTGCTGTTTCAGTGGAGTCTTGGATCACGCCGATGATGAAACCAACACCAACAACTTGCATTGCTACGTCGTTAGAAATACCGAATAAGGAACAAGCAAGTGGAATCAATAATAGAGAACCACCAGCTACACCAGATGCGCCACATGCGGAAATTGTCGCAATAATGCTAAGTAAGATAGCAGTGGCAATATCAACGTGGATACCTAAGGTAGATACGGCAGCCAATGCCATAACTGTAATTGTGATAGCAGCACCACCCATGTTGATCGTAGCCCCTAAAGGAATGGAAATAGAATATGTATCAGGTGTAATACCCAAACGTTTTGCTAGGTCCATATTCACAGGAATATTAGCCGCAGAACTACGAGTGAAGAATGCAGTCACACCAGACTCACGTAAGCAACGGAATACAAGTGGATATGGATTGCGTTTCATTACGATAGCTACGATGATTGGGTTGATAATTAATGCTACAGCAAACATGCAACCAAGAAGCACTAATAATAATTTACCGTATGTTAGAAGAGCACCTAAGCCATTCTCTCCAATGGATTGTGCCACTAAACCAAGAATACCAAGAGGTGCAAATTTAATGATCCATTGTACAGAGGTAGTAATTGCATCAGAAATGGATGCCATCACATCTTTTGTTTCAGTAGATGCGTTGCGTAGAGCTGCACCGAATATTAAAGCCCACCCTAAAATGCCGATGTAGTTACCGCCTAAAATTGCTTTTACTGGGTTTTCTACTACGTTTGTTAATAGGGTAGAAAGTACAGCAGTGATACCACTAGGAGGTGCTGTGTCTGCAGGAGATGCAGTTAATAACAATGTAGTTGGGAATAAGAAACTGCCTACAACAGCTATCGCTGCAGAAGCAAACGTACCTACTAAATAGAGTACGATGATGGATCGCATACCTGTTTTTTGTCCAGAGCGATGGCGGCAGATAGCAGAAATTACCAAGAAAAATACTAATACCGGTGCGACACCTTTCAAGGCCCCAACGAAGATTGTACCTAATAGTGAAAACTTAACGGCTGCCTCCGGTGCATACACGGCAATCAAGGTGCCGATAATAAGGCCTACGCAGATTTGTTGAATCAGGCTGAACTTATTGATGAAATTAAATAATGCCCTCATAGAAAACTCCTTATACTTATAAATACTTAAAATCGAGTACAAATATCTACTCATAAAAGACATAAGGACATTATAAACGGATTGCTCAGTTTTGGCAAGAGAAAAATATCACATATTATGGAATATACTTAGTCATTCGTGTATAATGAGTGTCATTAGAGTAACATTGGAGGTAGACCGTGGAATTTAAAACACATGATGATAAAAAAGCCTATGTACAGGATGTCTTTTCTCATATTGCAAAGCATTATGATATGATGAACACATTGTTGAGCTTTAACCAGGATGCGAGGTGGCGTAGATTTGCCATAGCACAATTACAGTTATCAGAAGGGATGCGTATTGCAGATATTGCTTGTGGTACATGTATGCTCACAAAGACGGCATTACAAGAAATTCCGTCTCTCCATGTGGAGGGGTTAGATTTTAGTCCGGAAATGTTAGCGGTAGGCCAAGATCGTTTAGAACGTGAGGGCTATACAGATAGAGTTACGTTAACACAAGGGGATGCGATGGATCTTCCTTATGAAAGTAATTCCTTTGATGGTGCTGTATCCGGGTTCGCTTTGCGAAATGTGCCAAGCATTGAACAGACGATTCGAGAAATGAAACGAGTTGTTAAACCAGGAGGGAAAGTAGTCACTTTAGAATTGGCTAAGCCTACCATGTTTGGTTTTAAACAAGCGTATTATCTATATTTTGAAAAAATCTTGCCTATCTTAGGCAAACTAAGTCGAGATCAATCGTCGTATGCGTGGCTTCCTGAGTCCTTGCGAAGATACGTAGGGCAAGAAGGGGTATTGCAGATTTTTAAAGACGTGGGATTACAAGATGCCACATACCATGAATTAACGGGTGGTATTGTAGCTGTACACGTAGGCACGGTACCTGAAGAGACGGAGGCTAGCCTTGGTGAATAAATAAAAAGCTGTCATTTATTGTGCAATGGATGACAGCTTTGTGGTTTCCAATATGTTACTTATTCATGGCCGAAGCGAGTAGGGTTCTTTAACGTAGCATCATATAATTGATTTACTTTATCCCAATTGATGATGGTAAAGAAGTTACGGATATACTCAAGGCGACGGTCTTGATATAGTCCGTAATAGGCATGTTCCCATAGATTGATGCCTAAGATGGCTGTTTGCATTTCCATGATAGGGTTATCTTCGTTATTGGTAGTTGTGATAGCGAGAGTGTTGTCTGGATTGATCACTAGCCAAGCCCATCCGCTACCAAAGTGTGCCATAGCAGCTTCCGTCAATGCCGTTTGGAATGCTTCGTAGGAGCCAAATGCTTTATTGATAGCTTCCGCGATAGGGCCTTCATACTTTGAAGTATTAGGCTTTGTTAGGATCTCCCAGAATAAATTATAGTTTTTATAAGCGCCTCCATACTGACGGACATCTTGACGAATTTCTTTAGGCACATGGCTTAAGGCCCCTAATAAACAATCTATATGACCAAATCTAAGATCGGGATGCTGTTCTAAGGCGTGATTCAACTTGTTAGTATAAGCTTTGTGGAATTTTTCATATTGAACTTCCAAGCTTGTACAGTCTATAACAGGCTCTAAGAAATCGTAAGAGTAAGGTAAGAGTGGGACTTCAAAATACTTCATAGTAACCTCCTTAATGGGATTTTCGATAATGATATATATTATCATAGTTACTATTATAGTAAGATATGGAACTATAAAAGTCAATAAAGTAATCGAACATAACAGATTGAATAAAAGGACCATAATCTGTATAATAAAGGTATAGAATCAAATAGAAGCGTGTCAATTGTTGAAAGGAGTTTTGTATGAAAATGGAAAGTAAACATTGGATAGTAGGTGCGGCAATCGCAGGTATGATGACATTGGGACACACGGCTTATGCAGCAGCAGATCCTTTGATGTTACCAGAAAAAGAAGGGTTACAAGCAATTACGGAGATGCAAGCTAAGATTACGGTAGAAAGTCCTAATTGGGAAGTAAAACAAATAGTTGATACCTACACAACATTTGGACAAGAGCATAGTAAGCAATTATTTGAATTGCAAACGAATCAAGTAATAACAGCTGGACAGTTAGATGTATCTAATGTTTTATTCTATATGAATGTTCGTAAGAACTTTTATATCGAAAGCCACCGTTGGAAAAAAGATAGTTATGGACGAAAAGTATTAAATCGATTGTATGATGAATACCAAACATACTTTAATAACCATCGTTTCGTTCCTAAGGATCAAGTGAATACTTACAAAGAAGGTATTCTAGAGATTTTAGAACGCCACTCTAAAAATGTATATAATGATGAGTTGCGTACGTACATGAATGAAATGGTTATTTTCAGTTTAGAACAATCCATGAAAGACCATAATCCAACGATTAAAGTGTACACAGGTAAATAATACTTTCACTTATACTAGGTAATTATCCAACTTGCAAAGGGGCTGTAACAAAATGTACGTTTTTGCATTTTTGTTACAGCACTTTTTTATTGAGTAAGAAATAAAAGGAATACCAGTATTTAATAAAAGGTATTTTGACAAACTATATAAGTTATGGTTTAATATGAGTAGATTATAATTAGTATAACTTCTTAATGAATGGAGACATGACATGAGTGAAATGGCAAAACAAGTCCATCCTGTGGACGAGATGCTTCCCGTATCAAAGTTGTTTTCCTATGGTCTGCAACATGTGCTAGCAATGTATGCTGGAGCTGTAGCGGTCCCGATTATTTTGGCAAATGCATTAGGATTATCGTCGGCAGACTTAATTCGGCTTATTAATGCAGATCTATTTGCTTGTGGTATTGCAACGTTGATTCAGACATTAGGGATAGGCCCTGTCGGTGCTAGAATCCCAATGATTCAAGGGGTAACGTTCGCTTCTGTAGCACCGATGATTATCATTGGTTCAGAACATGGCTTGCCAGCTGTGTATGGTGCGATTATTGTAGCCGGGCTATTTACTTTTTTGATTGCTCCTTATTTTAGTCGTTTGATTCGTTTATTCCCGCCAGTGGTAACGGGAACGATTGTGACGATTATCGGCATTAGTTTAATGCCGGTGGCTATTATGTGGATTGCAGGGGTCAATCCTGCTGCGCCTGATTACGCAAGTCCAACAAATTTATGGTTAGCGGGACTTACATTGTTGATTGTTGTCTTAGTGAACCGATTTACAAAAGGCTTTATTAGTAATCTATCGGTTTTGATTGGATTACTGGGTGGCACGCTCATTGCCTATGCCTTAGGTGTTGTTAATTTTCACGAAGTAGGGCAGTCCGATTGGATGGCGTTAGTGACACCATTAGCATTTGGTATGCCAACATTTGATGTTAGTTCTATTATTGCCATGCTAGTCGTTATGTCTGTGTGTATGGTAGAAACTACTGGTGATGCTATTGCAATTGGTGAGATTGTAGATAAAAAGATTGATAAAAAGACACTTGGTTCTTGTTTGCAAGCTGATGGATTATCCACATGTATCGGTGGTTTCTTGAACAGTTTCCCCTATACGGCATTTGCACAAAATATAGGATTGATTGCAGTAACTAATGTAAAAAGCCGATTTGTAGTGGCTACATCAGGCATTATTTTGATGGTTCTAGGTTTATTCCCTAAATTAGCCGCTGTAGTGGCATCGATTCCGAGTCCTGTATTGGGCGGAGCAGGGATTGCCATGTTTGGTATGATTATTGCTAGTGGTATTCGCTCGCTGGGTAAAGTAGACTATGAAAATAATCATAACTTAATTATTGTAGCATTAAGTATTGGTGTGGCTATGATACCAATTGGAGCACCTGAGTTCTATCATAATTTCTCTGCAGCAGCAAAAATTATCTTTAAAAGTGGCATTACCTTTGGTAGTATCTTAGCAGTCGTATTGAATGTAGTGTTCAATGGACTGGGCAAAGAAGATACAAATCAATAAAGAGTGTGATAGCTAGCATTGTTACTAGTGTTGAGAAAGAAGAGCACGTCCTTTGGCTAATAAATTTTTATTAGAATCTTTGAGGGCGTGTTTTTTGTTATAGCTTTACAAAATAAACATGTTATAATATGAACTATATAGGTAAATTTAAATATACTAATCTAAGGAGATATAATGAGCGCTAAAATTATTGCTATATCAATTAGCAGAGCAAAAGGTCAGAAAAAAACGAATATTCCTGAAGCGGAATTGTTGGTCAATCACGGTATTGAAGGGGATGCGCACGCAGGCTCTTGGCATCGCCAGTTAAGCTTATTGGGCATTGAAAGTATTGAGCTCATGCGAAAAAGTGGAGCAGATGTAAACCCTGGTGACTTTGCTGAAAATATTACTGTGGAAGGACTAACATTATACCAGTTACCAGTGGGCACTAAGTTAGAGTTAGGCAAAACGGTTGTTGAAGTCACACAAATCGGCAAAGAATGTCATCATGGCTGTGAGATTATGCAACAAGTTGGAAGCTGTATTATGCCGACACAAGGTATTTTTGGACGCATTTTAAAAGGTGGCATCATTCGTGTGGGAGATGCAGTGAGAATTATCGAGGATCAATAAATGCAAGATAGTCAAGGGCGTGTCATTGAATATGCACGCATATCGTTGACCGAAGCCTGCAATTTTTGTTGTACCTATTGTCGTCCTCATGAAATTACAGAAGCTATGGCCCCCGTGTTGCCCGCATCTTTTTGGATGTCCGTGTTAGAAGCTTTGTGGTTAGGCGGAGTCAAAGCAGTACGCTTTACCGGTGGGGAACCTCTATTGTATCCACACTTATATGAATTGTTAGAGGCGGTGCAAAAAAAAGGATGGTTTTCTGATATTTCGATGACTACTAATGGGAGCTTACTTTCACAACAGGCAGACAAACTATATACGGCCGGCGTGCGTCGATTAAATATTAGCTTGGATTCCGTAGAGGAAGAAGGGTTTGCACAAGCCGTTGGACGCTCGGGACAATTAGAGCGTGTATTGCAAGGAATCGAGGCGGCAAAAACAGTAGGCTTTAAGAATATAAAAATCAATACAGTTGTACAAAAACCTATGTCTGATGAGGAAGTTCGAGTATTGTTACACTATGGTGATACATGGAATGTGGTGTGGCGGTTTATTGAGTATATGCCATTTCAAGGTAAACAGAGTCATGTTCCTACATTTCAAGAATGGAAAGCACAGTTGGAACGTATTGTAGGGGCTCCTCTAGAGCTTGTGACAGATCGATTGGGATTCGGTCCAGCTCAATATTTCCGCTTACCTAGTGGGCAACGCATCGGGTTTATCTTCCCTTTATCTAATCAATATTGCTCTTCTTGTAATCGGATTCGATTTACGGCAGATGGCTATTTGCGATTGTGTTTGCTTCGAGATGAAGATTTAGAACTAAAACGTATGGTGCAACAAGGTGTCGATGCTCAGGCTATATTGCATTGTATAGAGGAAGCCTTGCAAGGACGATACGCAAGTCATGATGGAGAAGCTATTGAGAAGGTGGAACGACCAATGTGGCGCATTGGCGGATAGGAGATATGATGAAAGTAGAATCATTTGGACACTTACAAAATGGTCAAGAAGCAAAATTATATACATTAGAAAACGACACATTGCGAGTGCAAATTAGCAATTATGGTGCTACCATTGTAGCTGTCTATGATAAAGTATTAGAACGTCATTTGGCATTGGGTTATGATTCTGTACAGGATTATGAAGTGCGCCATGGACAGTTAGGCGCTACGGTAGGCCGTGTAGCTAATCGCATTGCTAATGCAAACTATACGTGGAATGGAGTGGTCCATCAATTAGAGGCTAATAATGGGCCTAATTTATTGCATAGTGGAAAAGGAAATATTGGACATCGACTATGGGATGTAGTGGAAGAAGATTGCTCTGATGTATCAGTACATCTATCTCATACCATTACTTCCGAAGAAGATGGATTCCCAGGGGATCTCTATGTAGAAGCTGTCTTTAGAGTGGTAGAAGAAACACTAGTAGTAACATATGTGTACACAACCTCAGAGGACTCCTTTGTGAATTTGACGAACCATGTATACTTTAATTTACATGGAGAAGGTGACTTATCTGGTCATGTATTAGAACTAGGGGCCCATCAATATATGCCATTTGGAGAACACCAAATTCCACAGATAGAACCAGCATCGGTAGAAGGAACTCCTTTTGATTTTAGAAAGGGGATAGATTTGCAAAAAGCCTTGGACTATTATGCAGATGTATTACATCCTTACAAAGGTTATGATCATGACTTTGTAACAGCTTCCGTTGATGGGCTGGATACAGAGGATTCTGTTGTACCATTTGCAGTGTTACAAGCTAAGGATGTGACTGCTGTATTTCATACAGATGCACCACATTTTCAGGTGTATACAGGGAATTGGCTAAATGAGGAAGGTAGAGAGCGCCCGTATGGAAGCCATGCTGGAATTGCGATTGAACCTCAGTTTGTGCCGAATGATATTAATGTGAACGGTGAAAGCAAAACTAAGGCAGATACAGTTTATGAAAGAACGATAGCCTATTCATTTTTTCACCGGTCTTAATATCTCTTAGGAAGGAGACAAGGGTCTTATGAAACCATTTATATACCATAATCCAACAAAAATCGTGTTTGGGAAAGACTGTGTAGTAGAGTCTTTGGCTAGTGAATTAGAACAATATGGGAAACGAGTGCTAGTCACCTATGGTGGTGGAAGCATTAAGAAAAATGGTGTATATGATACTGTTATCAATGTACTGCAAGAGGCAGGAAAAGAAGTTTTCGAATTAAGTGGTATCATGTCAAATCCACGTACTACAAAAGTGCGAGAAGGAATTGCTTTGTGTAAAGATCATCAAATCGACTTTATATTGGCTGTAGGTGGTGGCTCTGTCATTGACTGCACAAAGTTTATTGCTGGTGGGGCTAAGTTACCTGATGGTGTTGATTTTTGGCAAACCTTCTTTTTAGAGCATCAGCCAGTAACAGAGGCGATTCCTTTTGGTGTTGTGTTGACGATGGCAGCCACAGGTAGTGAAATGAATAATGGCGGTGTTATCACAGATTGGGAGACACAAAAAAAATTAAGCGGCTACGGACCAGCTATCTTCCCGCAATTTTCTATGCTAGACCCAACATACACATATACTTTGCCAAGAGAACAGGTGGCGTATGGTATTGTAGATATGTTATCTCATTTGATGGAACAATATATGTCGACCCCAGATGATGATAATGTAACAGACTCTGCCATTGAAGGGGTGTTTAAAAATATCGTTCGCAATGGACGTAAATCTATGGAGAACTTAGAAGATTATGAAGCACGATCTAATATTATGTGGGGTGCAACTTTAGCATTAAATCGTTCTTTAGGATTAGGCAAAGATCAAGATTGGATGACTCATGCTTTAGAGCATGCCCTATCTGCCTTTTATGATATTCCCCATGGAGAGGGCTTGGCCATTATGCATCCAGCCTATTTGCGATGGATTTTGCCAAAGGCTACCAATCGTTTGATGCGCTTTGCTCGTGAAGTATGGGGCATTGAACGTGGAAGTATGACAGAAGAGGAGTATGCCCTAGCAGGGATTGAGGCACTAGAAGCGTACTTCCGTGAAATTGGTGCACCTAGTACGTTACAAGAAGTAGGGATCCCGAAAGAATCTTTGGAAGCCATTGCGGAGAGTTGTGTACGGTATCCGACAGCCTACAGTAACTTATCAGTAGAAGATGCACAACTAATTTATGAAAGTGTCTTTGAAAAATAAGGGTTTACATTGACATTTCAAGGGAAAATCAGTATAATTATAACCATTGTAAAGAAGAAATTTAAGTAACTTTTTCATATAAGAAGCAGTGTCTAGTGGCACTGTTTTCTGTATATGAAGGAAAAGAAATGGAGAGACATATATGGCAGAGGTAAAAGAAACATTACTTACAGCCGAAGGCTTAAAGAAACTGGAAGAGGAATTAAATCATTATAAATCTGTACGTCGAATCGAAGTAGCTGAACGTATTAAGATTGCCATTTCCTACGGTGATATTTCAGAAAACTCTGAATATGATGATGCAAAAAATGAACAAGCTTTTATTGAAGGCCATATCATTGAATTAGAAAATAAAATTAATACAGCTAAGATCATTGATGAGAATGTGAAAGGCGATACGGTAGCAGTAGGTAGCAAAGTATTGCTATTGGATGAAGAATTTGGCGATGAAGTAGAATATACAATTGTAGGTTCTTCTGAAGCGGATCCTTTCAACAATCGTATTTCTAATGAATCTCCTGTAGGCATGGCCATTTTAGGCAAGACAAAAGGCGATACAGTAGAAGTCAATACACCAGATGGTGTGGTTGCTTTTAAAGTTTTAAATATTCAATAAGGGTAAAAAAACAAAAGGAGGCCCCTCATGAGCGAAGAAAGACAAGTACCTGAACAATTAGATTTGAATGATCAAATGTTGGTACGCCGCGATAAGTTGGCGCAATATGAAGCAGATGGTATTTATCCATTTGGACAACGATTTGTTGTACAACATAAGGCTCTCCAAATTAAGGATGAGTTTCGCGATTTTGATGGTCAACCAGTCGTATTAGCTGGTCGATTGATGACAATTCGTTCTCATGGTAAAACAGCGTTTGCTAATTTACGTGACTTATCTGGTGATATCCAAGTCTATTTCCGTCAAGATGTGATGGGAGAAGACGCTTACAAGTATGTAAAAATGCTTGATATGGGCGATCTAGTAGGTATTGAAGGTCACGTGTTTAAAACACAAAAAGGTGAGATTACAGTCAAAGTTAACAAATTGACTTTACTATCTAAATCACTTCGTCCATTGCCAGAAAAATGGCATGGCTTAAAAGATACAGAGCTTCGTTACCGTCAACGCTATGTAGATTTAATTGTAAATCCAAGTGTTCGTGAAACGTTTGTAAAACGTACGAAAATCGTTGCAAAAATCAGAGAATATTTGAATCGCAATCAGTTCATGGAAGTAGAAACACCTATGATGCATGCTATCCCTGGTGGTGCGGCAGCACGTCCTTTCATTACCCATCATAATGCATTGGACATCGATATCTATATGCGTATTTCTCCAGAGTTATATTTAAAACGTTTAATCGTAGGTGGCTTAGAACGCGTATACGAAATCAACCGTTCTTTCCGTAATGAAGGTGTGTCTATTCGTCATAATCCAGAATTTACTATGATGGAATCCTACCAAGCCTATGGTAACTTTGAAGATGCGATTGCCTTAACAGAAGGTATCGTATCCTACTGTGCGAAAGAAGTACTAGGTACGACAAAAATTAATTACCAAGGTATGGATATTGATTTAACTCCTCCTTGGAATCGTATCACAATGCAAGAAGGTATTAAACAATATACTGGTGAAGACTTTGATGCAGTAGAAACATTGAGCGAAGCTCGTGCTATTGCAGACCGTCTAAATGTAGAATATGGTGATGCAGATGGCATTGGTAAAATCATGAATCTTTGCTTTGAAGAATATGTAGAAGAAAACTTGATGCAACCAACAGTTGTATATGGACATCCAGTTGAAATTTCTCCATTGGCAAAACAAAATCGTGAGAAACCATTAACAACAGAACGTTTTGAAATCTTCATTTATGGTCGTGAATTAGCGAATGGCTATTCCGAGTTAAATGATCCAATTGATCAAAAACAACGTTTTGAGTCTCAATTAAAAGAACGTGAAGCAGGTGATGATGAAGCCCATCGTATGGACGAAGACTTCGTAACAGCCTTAGAATATGGTTTACCACCAACAGCTGGTTTGGGTATTGGTATTGACCGTCTTGTGATGTTCTTAACTGATTCTGCATCGATTCGTGATGTATTGTTGTTCCCTCTTATGAAACCAGAAGTGGCAAAACAAGAAGAGGAAGCTACAGAAGAATAACATGATGTAATATGAGCGGCTATGATGGAAATCTCATAGTGCATACACAAGCGGCTAAACTTTGTATGAGTTTAGCCGCTTTTTTGTATCTTTGCAGTGTATGGGGGCTAGTTATATAAAAACTTACCACACGGTACGTGCTGTATAAGGTAGAAATGTAATGGCAAATGTGCTAATATTAAAGATAGATTAATGAAGTACTTATATGAATTCTATGAGGTCATGACTATGTTGGATTTAAAATATGTCCGTGATCATATTGACACGGTACAAGAAAACCTAAATCGTCGCCATACTACGGGCGATTTAGACAGTTTTGTAAAGTTCTACGATGAAAGACGAGCTATCATTCAAGAAGTAGAACAATTGAAAGCGGTTCGTAATGCAGTAACCGCTGAAATTAGTCAATTAAAACGAAATAAAGAAAATGCAGATGATAAAATTGCAGAAATGCAACGAGTGGGCGATGAAATTGGCGCTTTAGATGCTAAGTTACGTGAAGTAGAGATAGAGTTACAACAAGTCGCGTTGATGTTACCGAATATGTGTGATGCATCTGTACCAGTAGGGGCTGATGAAAATGACAACATCGAGCAACGCCGTTGGGGTACACCTCGTTCTTTCGATTTTGAAGTAAAAGCACATTGGGACCTAGGTGAATCTTTGGGTATTTTAGATTTTGAAAGAGCGGCTAAAGAAAGTGGTGCTCGCTTTACAATTTACAAGGGCATTGGTGCTCGCTTAGAACGTGCATTGATTAACTTTATGTTAGATATGCATGGCAGTGCAGGATTCACAGAGATGATGACACCATATATTGTCACTCGTGAAACACTAACGAACACTGGGCAATTGCCTAAATTTGCGGAAGATATGTATAAAGTGGAAGGAGAAAATTATTTCTTGATTCCAACTGCAGAAGTTACATTAACGAATTATCATGCGAACGAAATTTTAACTGCAGCAGAATTGCCTAAATACTATACTGCATTTACGGCATGTTTCCGTGCAGAAGCAGGTTCCGCTGGTCGAGATACACGTGGATTGATTCGACAACATCAATTCAATAAAGTTGAATTAGTCAAATTTGCTAAACCAGAAGAGTCTTTCCAAGAGTTAGAAAGCTTAACAGCACAAGCTGAAAGTATTTTACAAGCTCTAGAATTACCACATCGTGTGATCACACTGTGTACTGGTGATATGGGCTTTGGTTCTGCAAAAACATACGACATTGAAGTGTGGATGCCAAGTCAAGGCGTGTACCGCGAAATCTCTTCTTGCTCTAACATGACTGATTTCCAAGCTCGTCGTGGTAATATCAAGTTCCGTCGTGAACAAAAAGGTAAACCAGAATTTGTACATACATTAAATGGATCTGGCTTAGCCGTAGGCCGTACGGTAGCAGCTATTTTAGAAAACAACCAAGAAGCAGATGGCTCTGTACGCATTCCAACTGCTCTTCAACCGTATATGGGAGGCTTAGCCGTAATTCATCCAGAGGCTTAGAAAGGAGTTTACTATGAAATTCTTTATTGATACAGCTAATTTTGATGATATTAAAGCCGCTTATGAAATGGGCTTTATTGCAGGGGTAACAACAAACCCATCTTTGATTGTCAAAGAAAAACGTGATTTACATGAAGTGATTCAGCAAATTGCGGATCTTGTAGAAGGACCTGTTAGTGCAGAAGTGATTGCGACTACGGCTCCAGAAATGGTGAAAGAAGCACATGAGTTAATTAAATTAGGGGATAATGTAGTTATTAAAGTACCTATGACAGCAGAAGGCTTAAAAGCTGTTACTATCCTTTCCAAAGAAGGTATTAAAACGAATGTGACTTTAATTTTCTCTGCTAACCAAGCCTTGTTAGCAGCTCGTGCAGGGGCTACCTATGTAAGTCCTTTTGTGGGCCGTGTAGATGATATTTCTATGGATGGTATTCAATTAATTGAAGATATTGCAGAAATTTTCATGGTTCACAATATTGCTACAGAAATCATTGCAGCTAGCGTCCGCACACCAATGCATATGACACAATGTGCAAAAGCTGGCGCACATATTGCTACAGTACCGTTCAATGTGCTACAACAATCTTTAAAACATCCATTAACAGATGCGGGATTAGCACGTTTTCTTGCGGACTGGGAAGCAGCCAATAAATAGTAGACACAAGTGGGAGGATCAAAATGGATCGCACATTAGCGTTAGAATTTGTTCGAGTTACGGAAACAGCAGCATTAAAAAGTGGCCGTTTATGTGGCCGTGGTGCTAAGGATGCAGCGGATCAATTAGCTGTTGATGGCATGCGCCAAACCTTTGATACAGTGCCTATTTCTGGTACGGTTGTCATCGGAGAAGGTGAAATTGATGAAGCGCCAATGTTATATATTGGTGAACGTGTAGGAGCCGGCGGAGAAGAAGTAGATATCGCTGTAGATCCTATTGAAGGTACAAATCTAATAGCAAAAGGTCAAAATGGTGCGATTGCTGTGTTGGCCATAGCTCCTAAAGGTGGTTTGTTACATGCACCAGATATGTACATGGAAAAACTATGCGTAGGCCCACGTGCCAAAGGTGTGATTGATTTAAATCAATCTATGACAGAAAATTTACGTCGTGTAGCAGCTAAAATGGAACGCGCCATAGATGATTTAACGGTTGTTATGTTGGATCGTGAACGCCATCAAGGATTGATGGATGAATGTCGTGCCGCAGGTGCTCGTATTCGTCTCATTACTGATGGTGATGTAAACCCAGCGATGGAATGCGGATTGGAAGGATCTGGTATTCATATGGTAGTAGGTACAGGTGGAGCTCCTGAAGGCGTATTGGCAGCAGCGGCTTTAAAATGTACTGGCGGAGATATGCAAGCTCGTCTAAAACCGGCTACTGATGAAGAAATTCGTCGTTGCCATGAAATGGGGATTACAGATCTAAATAAAGTATTGACCATTGATGATCTAGTGAGTGGAGATGATGTTATTTTCTCTGCTACTGCCATCACAGAGGGGAATGTATTGTCCTCTATAAAATACTTCCCAGGTGGTGCACGTACACATTCTGTTGTGATGCGATATAAAACGGGAACTGTTCGTTTTGTAGATACCATTCATCGTTTAGATAAAAAACTTTCTATGAAAGTAAAATAAGAAAGCATTAGAGTGGTAACTTTGGAAAGACCGTCTTTGAGACGGTCTTTTTTGTTGCATAGAGAGAAAAGATTTAGTATACTAAGATAGAATGTTTGTAAGATAAAATACATATGATTCAATCTTGTGATGATTGAGTTGTAACCATACATAAGATTAGGAGGAATTCAGTTGGAAAAGCTTATTATTCAAGGAGGTACGCCTTTAGAAGGTCGTATTCGAGTAAGTAGTGCAAAGAATGCAGTACTACCTATTATTGCTGCGACTTTGTTAGCGTCTACTCCAAGCACCCTGCTTGAAATTCCAGATTTGGAAGATGTTCATACTATTTGTGATGTCATTGCATCCTTAGGTGTGAAAGTAACAAAAGATGGAGACAATATTACGTTTGATGCGTCTACAATTTCTGCTGTAGAAGCACCCTATGATTTAGTGGGTCGTATGCGTGCATCCTTTTTAGTGATGGGTCCTTTATTGGCTCGTAAAGGGGAAGCTCGCATTGCATTGCCAGGAGGTTGTGCGATTGGTAGTCGCCCTATCGATTTGCATTTGAAAGCATTTGAAGCATTAGGTGCAACGATCACTATGGGTGAAGACTTTGTAGAAGCAAAAGCACCAGAAGGATTAAAAGGCAATTTAATTTATTTAGACTTCCCAAGTGTAGGAGCTACAGAAAATGTGATTATGGCAGCTACCTTTGCAGAAGGAAAGACGATTATTGAAAATGCTGCAGAAGAACCAGAAATTGTGGACTTAGCTACCTTCTTAAACAGTATGGGTGCTAATATTCGCGGTGCAGGTACAGATGTCATTCGTATTGAAGGGGTCAAAGAATTAAAAGGTGCTGTACACACAGTGATTCCAGACCGCATTGAAGCCGGTACGTATCTGATTGCGGCAGCCATGGCTGGTGGCAATGTATATGTAGAAAATGCACTTTCAGAACATTTAAAACCTGTAGTGGCTAAACTAAAAGAAGCTGGTGTCACAGTAGAAGAAGATATTGATGGTATTCGTGTTATCAGCGATGGTAACTTAAAAGCCACAGATATTAAAACCTTACCGTACCCAGGATTCCCAACAGACATGCAAGCCCAATTCATGGCGATGACAACCATTGCAAAAGGTAAAAGTACTGTTATGGAAACTGTATTTGAAAATCGATTCATGCATGTAGGAGAGTTGCAAAAAATGGGAGCCTCCATTGAGGTGGATGACCGCAAAGCATTTGTAACTGGTGTTGACCAATTAGTAGGTGCTGAAGTAGAAGCAACTGATTTACGCTGTGGAGCAGCACTAGTATGTGCTGGTCTAGCCGCAAAAGGCGTAACTAAGGTTGGTCAATTAACGCATATCGATCGTGGTTACGATAATTTAGTGACCAAATTAAAAGGGATAGGTGCTAACATTGTTCGGGTGGACGAGTAAGCGAAAAGAATCCAATACACAAGATGAGCGTCGTAAGCAACGACGGGTGCGAAGAAAACCCTTAGGTACTACGACAAAGCAGACTTCCTTGAAACGAGAACCACGAAAATTATCATTTTTAGAAAAAGTGGCACTCTTATGGACCACAGATATTGGTATCGATTTAGGGACTACTAATATCGTTATGTATGTCAAAGGTAGAGGTATCGTATTAGACGAACCTGGTTTTGTGGCCTGCGATACGAAGACTCGTGAAGTCATTGCGGTAGGTCATGAAGCGCGAACAATTTTAGGTAGAACACCAGATGGTATTGAAGTCATTCAACCTCTTAAAGGTGGAGTCATCGCTGATTACGATACAACGGCTTACATGTTGCGTCACTTTATTCGCCGTGTTATTCCCATATCAGGACTTGTGCGGTGTAGGATTGTTGCTTGTGTGCCATCTAGTATTACACCGGTAGAAAAAAGAGCCGTCCTAGAAGTATTGTTACAAGCGGGTGCGAAAAAAATAGTTCTTATGGAGGAGCCATTGGCAGCAGCCATTGGGACCGGTCTTGACAAAGCAGAACAAGTAGGGGCTATGGTAGTAGATATCGGTGGGGGTACCACGGATATTGCCGTAATTTGTGACTCTGGTGTGGTGGTTAGTGAAAGCTTGCGCACTGGTAGTGATGATTTTGATACAGCGTTACTACGCTATATGAAGCGGAAGAAAAAACTTCTCATTGGACCGTTGACAGCAGAAGATTTAAAAATCGAAGTGGGTACTGTGGACCCCCGATCAGGAGAAGAAAGAGCTATTGTACGCGGTAGACATACGAGTACTGGATTGCCGAGAGCTGTAGAAATTACTTCTAAGGATATGAAGGTAGCTTTGGAACGACCTATGCAAATGATCATCGAAGGTATTGTGAGCATTTTGGAGAAAACACCCCCAGAACTATTGGCACAAATTAATGATCATGGCATCATTCTTACAGGTGGAGGAGCCTTGTTGCGCGGGCTGGATCGAATGATTACAGAGCGGACGGGGCGGCCTGCATATGTAGTGGAACATCCAAGATATTCTGTGATTCTAGGGACTGGGAAAGCGTTATCGGAACTGAATCAATTACGAGATACATTAGAAGAGTTGCGATAGGAGATTCATCTTTCTTTCATGTAAGAACGATACAATATAGATGTATCTATAGCATGTAAAACATAGAATTCGCTATATCATGCTAATGGTAATACTACATGTTTGGCAGATATCAAAAATGTGATATACTGTATATAGAAAAGAACTAGGAGGTGTTTGTATATGAAAAAAACTCTCGTATATAGTTTAGGGGTCGTTCTTGCGGGCCTATTGATGGTAGGAACTGTGGAAGCAGCGCCAGTCAATCATGAAACAGTACTATCTGGTGACGTAGTGACTGTTGTTCCAGTTGGAACTGTGGTAAAAGAAGGAGATCCTTTATTAACCGTACAAACACTAGGTGGACCTATGGTGGCATCTCGTGCCACAGTGAATGGGGTTGTTGAGTCTGTATCTGTGGCACCAGGTGCGACAGTAGCAAGAGGACAAATTATAACCATTGTGAATAGTCAATAAGAAGAGGCGATATAGATGCAATTACATCGTTTTTGGCGTCGGTACACTAAGGGTGTGCTGGCGCTCTTATTGTGTGGGGCCGCTTTTACAAGTGCTCATGCAATAGAATTTATGAAAGTAGAAGATTTACATCGTGGCATGGTAGGTCATGCCGATACAGTCGTACAAGGTGACAAGATTGATTCCTTTAAGGTTGAGGTTCTTGGTGTTATGAAACAACGTGGTCCTTCTGGAGATTTAATCTTGGTAAAAGTATCAGGTCCTGTCATTGATGCATCGGGAGGTATCGTTCACGGTATGAGTGGTAGTCCTGTGTACATTGATGGAAAGCTAGTAGGTGCCGTTGCCTATGGCTGGGGATTTACGGATGGTACGTTGGGGATGGTTACACCCATCGATCAAATGGTAAAGTTGTGGGATGAAAAATACCAAAAAGATTTACCGAATCCTTGGAAAGATACACAACTCATTCCGTTGGGAACGCCTTTGATGGCAGATGGCTATGATGAAGCGTCCCTATTCTATTTAGGAACAAAGTTCAAAGACTTTGGTTATAAAGGATATGCGACGGCCAGTGATAGTACCGATGATATTGTGAAACCAATGGTGCCTGGTGGCTCTATTGCAGCTTTACTGGTAAAAGGCGATTTGAAGATGGGTGCCGTAGGGACTGTTACTTATGTTGATAAAGATAAGGTTGTTGCCTTTGGACATCCGTTTGATAAGCGAGGCTCTACGGGTTATTTTATGAATAACTCTAGTATTTTTACAGTAGTAAAAAGCATGGACTCTGGATTTAAATTGGGGTCGTTGGGCCGAGAAGTTGGTGTCATTACAGAAGACCGCGGGGCAGGCATTGCAGGAACTGTAGGCGTATTTGGAAAAGGTGTTCCTGTACGCATGAATTTACGAGATTTAGACCGTGGTGTAGAACGAAATGCAGGGGTTACCGTTGTAGAATCTCCTAAAATGACACCAACTTTAGTGGCTACATCTGTCTATAGTTTGCTTAATAAAACATTGGATCGTGTAGGCGGTGGTACTGCAAAAATAAATATTAAAATTACACCAGTGGACCCTAACCTACCTACTTTAGAACGACGCAATATGGTATATTCTAGTAGTGCAGTATCTGAAAAATCTATTGATGAGTTATTTGATATTGTGGAAAGTTTGATGAACAATGCTTTCAAACCATATGAAATTCGTGATATTCAAGTAGATGTGCAGGTAGAAGAGGCAAAACGAACGGCTACGATCATCGATGCTAGTGCAGACCAAGTGATTGTTTCTCCTGGCGATGATATTGCCATTACTGTGAATTTACAAGCCTACCAAAAGGGAAAGATTAAGAGAGAGGTTATCTTTAAAGTACCTGAGGATCAAAAATTAGGAACCTATACACTTGAAGTACGTGGTGGTGGCGTTATACCATTGCCATATTTGTTTGAAAAACAAAAATATAATCTCACTGATGAAATCGTAGAACGATTGAAAGTACATAAAGACTTTGATGAATACTTCAAGGATTTAAGTGAAGATGATCAGAATAACCAAATTGTAGCAGAGTTCTTGTCTGATGATATTAGCATGGTGGAAGAGTCTGGCGACAAGGTGAAAAAGCAACGTTTAGAAGCAGATGATGAAGATGTGGATGATGATGAGTTGCCAAATGGCGGCAAACATAAAAAAGGTTTACGAGCTTCTGATGATGATGAAAAAGAAAACAATGAAGCAACACGAGTAGTTGTGGATTACGTTGTCTTAGGTGATGGACAATTTACTGTGAATGTAGTTGATAAAAAAGATCGTGACCATCTACGAAAACAACGGATCAAAGAAAAGCTTTCAAAATTAGCAGACCAGAAGAAAGGTGAAACAAACAAATCTGATGCTAAAAAATAAGGAACTTGCATTTTAGACGAATTGTGTTCAACAGGAAATATTGGAGATGCTCCAGTATTTCCTGTTTTCTTTTTTGAAAAGTCTGGTGGTACTAGTGCACATTCTCGTAGTTTTGTGATATACTGAAGAATGATATATAGAATCAGGAGGGACTATGACTTGGCTAGAGTGGATAGGTAAAAGAATTATCTTTTTCTTATCGCAAATCGGGGAAGCAATGTTGCTCTTATGGCGCACCATTCGACAAGTACCGAAAGTAAATTGGAAGCTAACAATTGAACAAATGGCACATTTAGGTGTCAATTCATTACCTATATTAAGCCTTACTATGTTTTTTGCAGGTGCTGTTATGACATTGCAGATGGCAGATGTATTAATTCGATATGGAGCACAAGGTACCGTAGGCGGTATTATGGCCATCGCTATGGGGCGTGAATTAGGCCCTGTGTTGGCAGGTGTTGTATTGGCAGGACGAGTAGGTGCAGCGATTACAGCAGAATTGGGGACTATGAAAGTAACCGAGCAAATTGATGCACTGCGCGTTATGGCGGTGAATCCCATTGGATATTTGGTAGTACCAAGAGTCATAGCCTGTATGATTATGGTACCTATTTTGACATTTTATGGCATCCTCATTGGTACCGGTGGTGGTTATTTAGTAGCTACTGTGGTGAAAGGAATGGCAGGCATGACATACACAGATTCGATTCAAATTTTTTCGACCTTATCAGACTTAACGTATGGGTTGATTAAATCCTGCGTATTTGGAGCTGTCATTGCCTTAGTAGGTTCCTATAAGGGGATGTATACCAATATGGGTGCTACAGCAGTAGGTTATGCTACAACTAGTTCTGTAGTGACAAGTATCATTCTTGTCTTTGTATTAAATTACTTTTTATCTGCTTTATTATTCTAGGAGGGACTATGATTGAATTAAGAGATGTAGTTCTTGCCTATGAAAATCGAACTATCTTAGACCATGTAGACCTAACGATTCATGATGGAGAAACATTGGCTATATTAGGTGGCTCTGGAGCAGGGAAAAGTACATTATTAAAGTTGATTATTGGATTATTGCGTCCTACAAGTGGTACTATTTTAGTAGATGGAATCGATATTACAAAGATCTCTGACGAAGAGTTTGATAGGTTGCGCCAAACTATGGGGATGGTATTTCAATACTCAGCACTATTCGACTCTATGAGTGTAGGTGAAAACGTAGCCTTTGGCTTGCGACAACATACAACTATGTCAGAGGAACAGATTCAACATACTGTAGCGAGAAAGCTCAGGATGGTGGGGTTGCCTAAAACGGAGAAATATATGCCTAATGAGCTATCAGGTGGTATGAAAAAACGAATTAGTTTAGCTAGGGCGATTGCATTAGATCCCAATATTATTCTCTATGATGAACCTACATCAGGGTTAGATCCCATCACATCGGGCACGATTAGTCGCCTCATTCGCAGTATGCAATCCCATTTGGGATGTAGTTCTGTTGTGGTTACTCATGATATGCAGTCAGCTTTTTTTGTGGCCGATCGTATAGCTCTCTTAGATAAAGGTAAATTTATTGAAGTATCGGAAACGGAATCATTTAAGAATTCTAAGAATCCGAAAGTACAACAGTTTATTGAAGGACGAAAATCAGTGAAAAAAGATGAAATCGAGAAAGGAGAGATATCATGAAGTGGACTACGGAAGCAAAAGTAGGACTATTTACTGTATTGGGAATAGTTTTATTTGCAATTTGCATCGTATTCTTGGGACGATTTGATATATTTGCCTCTCCGAGTATGCATATTACAGGTTCTTTTCAGTCTGTTACAGGATTGAAAGAGGGAAATACAGTGCGCTTTTCTGGCGTGAAAGTAGGTAAAGTTGCGTCTATGGTGGTGACAAATAAAGGTGTCACTGTGACGATGGATATTGATAAAGATGTGAAGATTCCTACAGATTCGGCTTTCACAATGGAAAGCGATGGTATATTAGGTGATAAATTTATTCAGATTACACCAGGGAAAAGCACCCTATACTTAGATGATGGCTCTATGATCAAAGGGGATGGCAAAAGCGAAATCGATAAAACTATGGCACAAGCCACTAAGTTGATGGAAGCAGCGACCACAACCTTGGATTCTGTAAATGGAATTATCGGAGATGCAAAAACACAGGCAGCCTTACGCAATGCGTTACAATCTACAGAACTAATTGCTCAGAATACAGCAAATTTAACAGGACAAATGAATGAGATGTTGGCAGAAAATAGAGGAAATATCGCTTCTTTAACTGCTAATATGGTGAGCATTACTCGTAATATGGAATCCTTGACAAATCAAATGGATACAAATATGAAACAATTTAATGCAGATGGGCAAGCTGGCACAGAAATGCGTAAAATTGTAGATAATTTGAAAACAACGACTGATAGTATTTCTAAAATGGCAGGTGCTATGGAAGGTGTTGTGACAGATCCGAAGAGTGCTGCAGATATTAAGGAAACATTGCATAATACAGCGCAATTGACAACTAAATTAAATCGTCTCACAGGTGGAGATGTGAAAGCAGGCGATGCTGGAAAAAAGTCCGACCTTAAGGCGCAAGTGAGTGGTGAAGTTCTATATAATGCGAAAGATGCAAAAGTGCGGACTGATGCTGAAGTGCGGCTTATGATGAATGAGAATCTGTATGCGCTAGGTATCTCTAATGTAGGTAATGGGTCTAATTTGGATCTGACCTATGGAAAAGAAGTGCGTGATAAAGTGTATTTGCGAGGTGGTTTGTTTGATGGTAAGTTGGGGTTAGGTCTTGATGTGGGGGTAGGCTCACCAGTGACTCTTTCTGGTGCATTCTACGATTTGCATCATGGCTCGTATCGAGTCCGATCAGATGTGCGCCTATGGAACAATACGTATGCTGTAGGACAGTGGATATGGAATGGACAACATAAACATCATGACAACTATTTCGGTGTAAAAAAGGTATTTTAATGATAGATATTATATCTACGATATATTGTAGGAGGAAGTATGAATCGAAAAGTTATTACAATGGCAACTCTTTTAGCAGCCTATGCATGTACAGTGGGGGCGGCTACACCACATATTGATACAGTGAAGTTAGTATCGTATCAACAACAGGCAACTGCCCAAGCAACTATTATGACAAATACATATAAAAGTCAAGTGCAAACAAAACAACAAAGTATGTCTGTTACGCTGCCACAGTCAATTGAGTTAGCATTGAAAAATAATCGAGAACTACATCAAACACAATGGGATTATGAGGCGGCATTGGGTCAAGTAGATGTAGCACAAAGTGGTAAAAAGCCTGCTATTTCTTATGGATATAGCGCGAATCATGCAATTAAAGAAGTGGGATCTGTTCGTGTAACAGGTAATGAGTTTGGGCATAAAGTAGGCGTGAAAATGCCTCTATATAACCAAGCATTACAGGCACAAATAGAAGCCTCCAAATATAATCGAGATGGTAGTGGGGCTGCCGTAGAAGAGGCAACACAAAAGGCAAAATTAACGGCTACTTCTAATTATTTATCTTTGATTATGTCCCGTAATAAAGTAGGCGTAGCAGAACAAACCGTACGTGACTATGAAGAACATTTAAAAAATGCTAATTTACAATACAGTGTAGGCATTGTATCTAAATCTGATGTATTAGCGACAAATACACGATTGGAAAATGCTAAAACAACATTAGTAGAAGCGAAACATGCAGCGAGCGTTGCAGAAGCAAGATTTAATAATCATATAGGTGTACCTGTGTCTACCTCTATCGTAACAGCGGATAAAGAGTTGACATATAAACCGTATAAGATTTCCCTAGAAGCGGCGAAACAATATGGCGTATACCATCGTTCAGATATTGCTCGTGCAGCGATGGCTGTAAAGGCTGCTGAAGAATCTGCTCGTCGAGTGGATGCATCCGATATGCCTGTTGTAGATGCTAATGTCAGTGGCTCTATGGGAGGCACCAGTGTAGGAGCTACGGACAACAAAAATTGGACAATTGGTGCTACTGTATCTTGGAATCTTTGGGATGGCGGTGCATCTAAGGCTAATTTGAAAGTGGCTAAGGTGAATGTAGAAAAAGCAAAAGAGGCCTATGCGCAAACAATTGAAGCCGTAGAATTACAAATCCATGAAGCCTACTTAAACATGAAGTCTGCCGAACAAAAAATTGTTAGCACTCGTGCGGCAGTAGAAGCGGGACAAGAAGATTATCGTATCAAAACATTGCGTTATCGTTCTGGAGTAGGGACAAATGTAGATGTATTAGATGCGGAAACAGCATTAGCTACTGCTCGTAATAATTATGTAGATGTGTTATATACGTATAATCTTAATGTTGCTACCTTAGAAAGAGCGATGGGAGTACCAGTAACTACGGCGATTGGGGATGGTCTTTCTGTAGTCAATCAAGGAGCAAACAAATAAATTCCATGATGAGGTGATTCATGAAAAAGAAAGGGTGGCTGATTAGTGCCTTCATAGGGAGTACCATACTAGGAATTGGTTTTGGTTTACAACCGTTTAGTGAAGCCTATATAGGGCCTTATGTGCAAGAACAATTACATACAGCACTGAATGGAACCGTTTCTTATGAATCATTCCATGTTGGATGGGATGGATCCGTTCAAGTCGAAGACCTTACAGTGGATGATACTAAAGGAAATAGAGTGTTAACTGCTGATATGGTCACCGTCTCTATACAGTGGCTTCATGTGTTGCAATATCCATTTGGCAATGTATCTCCTGATGCATTAATCGGTACGATTACTGTCACAGCGCCGCATGTAAATGTGGTGCGAGAAGCTGATGGTGAGTGGAATCTGTCCAAGCTTATGAAGCACCGAGAGAGCGAGACTCAAAGCCAATTTAGTGGGCTTATTCGATTGGGAAATGGTACAGTATCTTTGATGATGCCTCAAAGGTCGCCGCTTGTATTGACGAATGTCAATGCATCCGTCGTGGGTGATGGAGGGCACACCTTGGAGAGCGTCATAGATACAACGCTAGGAAATGACAAGATTCACGGAAAGGTCACATTAGGCTTAGGGGAGACTACAGATAGATCTTTTTATTTAGAGTCTAGCCATTTAGAGTTGAAACCAATACTGGAAAGTTTCGATATTGTAGATGCAGAGCATGCCTTTACAGGAACACTAACTGATGTGGCTGTTACTATGCGCAAACGGAGTGGATTTTGGTATGGAGAAGGGCAGCTTTCCTTTGACAATGTTGGGGCTAAGGTAGATGGCTATGCATTACAAAAAGGTAAAGGGAGTGTTCAAATTCATGGTGATGTAGTTACGTTGCAGAATATAGAAGCTGAAATCAATGATGAACATCTATTCTTAGGAGGAACAGTGCATCATGTATTTGATGAGGATCCTACACTACATCTATCCATTGGACTGAAAGAGTGGAACTTAGCTCCATTTACGCAGGGGCAAGGTACAGGGTATATTTCTGGCGATGCGATTGTAACGGGGCCTATTTCTAACGTGAGAGGCAGTGCAGATATACAAGTACATGATGTCACGTATAATGGGATTACCTTAAACCGTGGCACAGCCCATGTTGCCTATGGCGATCAAACCATACAGATATCTGATATGATGGCGTATACTCAAGGTGGAACTGTAACGGGCTCTGGATTGTATCACGTAGAGGATGGCACATATATGGCTGCTCTTAGTGCACAGAATCTGTCCTTGTATCAATTACCTATCGATTCTATGCCACAATTACAAGGTGTAGTGAGTGGTGATATCACGATTCAGGGGGATCACAGTGGAATTACTTCTGTACAGGGGACCGTATCAGGTAAACAAGTGAGCTATCAATCTATGTTGCTAAATACATTGGAAGGTAGTATTGCTTGGGATGGCTCTACCCTTGTTGTTCCGTATATGAATGGCACTATGGGATCTGGCTCATTGACTGGTAGTGGACAAATAGGTAATGGTACATTTACTGTTAATGTACATGGCACTGAGATTGGGCTTTCAAATTTAAACGGATGGTCTCCAAAGCCGTTGAGCGGAAATGTATCGATGTCAGTTAACCTAGCAGGATCTTTGGAAAATCCTACTGGAACTCTTGAAATCAGTGGTAAAGACATGGGCTTTGGATCTATGAAGTTTGATCAGGCTCTAGTGAAAGCTACTATGCAAGATGGCAGATTACAGTTGACCACAGGTGATGTATCCTATAAAAATAGTCACTATCAAGTGCACGGTTCATTAGAACTAGGTGGAAATCAGCAAATTGATATGACGGCTAAGGCCGATGATGTACGGCTAGAAGAGGTCACCTCAAATGTAACATCTATGCCAATCACAGGTTGGGTGCAGACAGAGTTACAAGCACAGGGAACTTTGCATAATCCTCAGATATCAGGTCATCTGAAAGCTTGGGATGGTTCAATCTATGGAAAACTTTTTGAATCTATTGAGGGTGATTATTCCTTTGCAGATGGAGTGCTTACATTGCCTCGGTTAGAAATGAGTACGTATGGTGCATCAGTTATCGTAGATGGCAAATTAGATAATCGAAAATTAGATATCAATTTGGCAGCGAAGGCGTTGCCAGTGGGACCATTTATTCGCAATACTGGGGTGAATTTAGATGGGTATATTGAAGCCCAAGGATATCTAGGTGGTACTGTGGATGATCCAATTTTTGAGGGGGCTATTACATCTGATGAACTTCAGGTTCAGAAGTCTACATTACATAATGTAGCAGGTAGCCTATATATGACGCCTAAGGTGCTTAACTTACAAGAGTTGACTTTCACAGGGGCTGGAAATAGTCGCTATGAAATCAAAGGTGGAGTTCAGTTAGATGCGTCAAAACGGATATATGGATATGCCCATGTAGAAGATGGAGATATTCATCAATTACTATCATTCGGTAATGCTAATGTGCCAGATATTAATGGCAAGTTGCGAGGTACTGTTGATCTTGGTGGTACTACGGAAAACCCACGAATTGATGTAAAAGGGTCTATCGTAGATACCTCTATTCGCAATGAAGTAGTTGGAACGACTATGATTGATGCCACGTATGCGGGTCGTACAGTTGATATACGGACATTTACATTACCTATCAAAGAAGGTTTGATTGCAGCGAAGGGTAAAGCTGACTTAGATGGAGATTCAGATATACAGATAGTGGCGTCGAAAGTTCCGGTGGGAACTGTATTGCCACTAGTTACAACAGAGGTGCAAGGTCAAGGGGATTGGAACTTTATTATCAATGTAAATGGTAAGACGAAGTCTCCTAAAGTGGAGTTTTCCAGTGAAGTGGAAAATCCTGTTGTCAATGGAATTGCCTTAGACCAACTGAGTATCTTGGGAACGATGGAAGATGAAGTGATTTATATCCAACAGGGAATGATCAAGAAAGCAGATTCTTCTATCAAAGTTCGAGGTAAGGCTCCATTGGAGGCGATTGTTCATAATGAATACATGTCACCAGACCCTAATAAGCAATTTGACATCTATGTAGATATGAATGAAGCAAATCTATCAGTTCTTCCGCTCATGTTCAAAGGCGTTACTAGTGCAGATGGAGCTATACGAGGTGTAGTTCATGTGACAGGGACTGCTTCTAATGTATTGGCAAAGGGTACGGTGGAATTATCTGAAGGTACTCTTAAATTAAAGGCCATGAAAAAGCCTTTCGATAAGTTGAAAGCACAACTTGTGTTCAGAGGTAATCAGCTAGACTTGACCGGTAGTACTCTAGTGGGAAAAGGTAATGCAGGTATATCCGGTAGTATCGGATGGGCAGCTAATCATATTAACTCTTATTATGGTGCTTTGCAGATGAAAAACCTAGAGATGGATCATGAATTCTATACGGGACCTTTGGATGGGGAATTGTATATGGTGGATAAGAATAATATGCCAACTTTAGTGGGTACTATTTCCTTACATGATGTGGTGGCGTCGATACCACTTTCTTTTGAAAGTTCCGGAGAATCTATACCGCTAGGTCTTGATTTAACTATAGATGCAGGTGATAATGTGCGCTTGTATAATCCACTTCTCTATGATATGTATTTACAAGGAAAAGTAAAATTTGAAGGTACTCTGGGGGATCCTAAAGCCAGTGGTCAATTATCTGTTCGAAAAGGATATTTGAAATACCTGAAGAATCGATTCAAGATTACAGAAGGACAAGCAAAATTTGTATCTGGTAGTATTATTCCGGAGCTTAATGTACGCAGTATGTCCAATGTAAAAAGCTATCGTGTATCTTTACAAGCGGAAGGCCCGGCGACGCAGATGAAGTTAAAACTTTCCGCGGAACCAAATCTGTCAGATCGACAAATCATTTCGTTGCTGACATTTGGTAGGAATGTAGGGAATACGAGTGGCGTTACCTCAGAGGACGCTAATGCATTACTGGCATCTGGATTGCAATCGTTGGCCTTTGGCTATATCGAAGATGTGTTACAAGATTCTTTGGGACTAGATATGGTCAATATTACAACTGGTTCCCTAGATGGAAAAGATTCTAGAGATTTGCAAGAAAAAAATAATTTTAATGTGTCTATTGGGAAATATGTATTGCCAGATTTCATGGTTACCGTCACACGGGGGCTCAATAATGATCGAATGGCTTATGGATTCCAATATGACGTGAATCAAAGTATTAGTGCTACGGGATGGTTAGATAATAGTAACCGGAAATATCTAGGAGCGCAGTGGAGATATCGGTTCTAAAGGAGGTGAAAGTATGCTTAATGATTATATTGCCAGTGTTGATAAAATTGAACTATTGACGGCTGAGGAAGAACAGAAGTTATGGAAAGCCTATGAAGAATCAGAGGATATGCAAGCTCGCATGACAATCATTGAGCATTATCAACCTCTAGTATTAAAGGAAGCGAATGTATATAAGTCGACGAAAGTAGATATGATGGACTGCATTCAGGAGGGGACTATAGGTCTTATTGAAGCTGTGGAACGGTATGACTCAACAAAAGGGGTAGCCTTTTCTCTCTATGCAGTACATCGCATTCGTGGACGCATATTAGATTACCTACGAAAAGAAGGTAAAGAAGGCGTCATTTTACAGGAAGAAACCGAAGATGGTGAAACTTGGTGGGAACAATTACCTGCTGAGGGCCCTTCTACAGAAATCGTTTGCGAGGAACGCATGTATGGTGACATGGTCACATCCGCTATGAAGCAGTTGCCCTTGGCGGAGCAGCACGTAGTGGAAGAAGTCTATTACAAGGACCATAGTGTAGCCTCTATTGCAGACACCTTGGAATGCAGTCATAGTTATATCCATCGACTGCGAAGAAAAGGCTTAGCACGTCTGAAAGGAATGTTAGAAGCCGTAAAAGAAACGTGGGATGATAGTTAACTTTGATAGATAGAGCCTATTTTACTTATACAGCACTACCTAGGTGTCAGCGGGTAAGTTGATGACAGAGGTAGTGCTTTTTATATGTGAAGGCATATCGAAATAATTCACTTGACATAGATATGGTTTTTGTTTATTATAATTATATTATTATATAAAGAACAGTGATGCGAAGGACATGACCTTAATCATCTATACTTTCAGAGAAAGATACCTTGGCTGTGAGTATCTAGTGTAGACTTAGGAGTTACCACCTTCAAACTGGTTTGGTGAAGGCAATGCTTGTAATCGAATCCGTGGGGACACGTTATAGTCCGTAAGAGTGAGTCCGTTATATAGGACTAACTAGGGTGGAACCGCGAAGATCTTCGTCCCTTGTGTGGGAGAGGGTCTTTTTTTGTTGGTAAGATCATGGCCATCCCCAATGGCATATAATTGTTTAGACCTAGGGAGGTACAAAATGAGTGAAGTAAATATTATATTACCTGATGGAAGTTCTAAAGCATTTGCTGCAGGAACTACTTTGGGAGAAGCAGTAAAACAAATTTCAAACAGTTTAGCAAAAAAAGTATTGGCTGCAGATGTAAACGGTGAATTAACAGATCTTCGTGAAGTATTGGTGGAAGGCTCCAAAGTAAGCTTTTTAACATTTGCAGAAGACGGTGGTAAGCATGCATTCCGTCATACTGCATCTCATGTGATGGCGCAAGCAGTAAAACGCTTATGGCCAGATGCACAATTGGCGATTGGACCAGCTATCGAAAATGGTTTCTACTATGATATCGATATGGAACATAAATTAGTGCCAGAAGATTTGCCAAAAATCGAAGCAGAAATGAGCCGTATCGTAAAAGAAAACTTGCCTATCGAAAAAGTGTTGATGGAACGCCAAGAAGCATTAGATTTCTTCGCTGCAAAACATGAGAACTATAAAGTAGAATTGATTAATGACTTGCCAGCGGATGCAGTAATCTCTGCATACAAACAAGGAGAGTTCACTGACCTTTGTGCTGGTCCACACTTGGCAAGCACTGGTAAGGTGAAAGCTTTCAAACTACAAAGTATTGCAGGTGCATACTGGCGTGGTGATGAAAAAAATAAAATGTTACAACGTATCTATGGTACTGCCTTTGAAAAGAAAGAAGAACTAGAGGAATACTTACATTTATTAGAAGAAGCGGCTCGTCGAGACCATCGTAAATTGGGCAAAGAGCTTGGCTTGTTCGTCATCAAAGAAGAAGGCCCTGGATTCCCATTCTTCTTGCCAAAAGGTATGGCAGTGCGTAATGCTTTAGAAGATTTCTGGCGTGAAGTACATCATGATTACGATTATGAAGAAGTTCGTACACCAATCATCTTGAGCCAACATTTGTGGGAAACATCTGGTCACTGGTTCCATTACCGTGAAAATATGTACACAACACAAATTGATGAAGCAGAATATGCCATAAAACCAATGAACTGCCCAGGTGGTATCTTGGTGTATGCAAACGACATGCATTCCTATCGCGATTTGCCAATTCGTATGGCAGAGCTTGGATTAGTACATCGTCATGAATTGAGTGGTGCTTTGCATGGTCTATTCCGTGTACGTAGCTTTACACAAGATGATGCTCATGTATTTATGACTCCATCTCAAATTAAAGAAGAGTTAATGAGCGTTATCGATTTATTCGGTCGTATCTACTCTCAATTTGGCTTGTCCTATCATGTAGAGTTGAGTACAAAACCAGAAGGTGCTATCGGAGATGATGCAATCTGGGAATTGGCAACAGAAGCGTTGCGTGAAGCGATCGAAGCAAAAGGTATTCCATACCGTATTAACGAAGGTGATGGTGCCTTCTATGGTCCTAAACTAGACTTCCATATTCGTGATTCCATAGGCCGTACATGGCAATGTGGTACTATCCAATTGGATATGAACTTGCCAGAACGTTTCAACTTGGAATATATCGCAGAAGATGGACAGAAACATCGTCCAATCATGATTCACCGTGCTTGTTTCGGTTCTATGGAACGATTCATCGGTATCTTGATTGAACACTTTGCAGGGGCATTCCCAACTTGGATGGCACCAGTACAAGTGAAAATCCTTCCAATCAGTGAAAAACATGTAGAATATGCTGAAAAATTACGTAAAGCATTTAAAGATGCTTATGTAAGAGTGGAACTTGATGACCGTAGCGAAAAGATTGGTTACAAAATCCGTCAAGCCCAAATGGAAAAAGTATCCTACATGCTTGTTGTGGGTGATAAAGAAGTGGAAGAAGGAAAAGTGGCAGTTCGTAAACGTGGCGTAGGCGAACAAGGGGCAATTCCTTGGGAAGAATTCTTGGCAAACATCCAACAAGAAATTAAAGATCGTGCATAATACCCTCCTTAGCGTATCTAAGCAGAAAGTATCGTGTATACATAGGAAAAGCATCTTCACAAGAAGATGCTTTTCGTCATATAATAGAGGTAGAAAGAAGTTGGTCTTTCCTATTTTCTATTAATCTGAGCAGAGGTGATAGGATCATGATTACATTCGACGATGCAGAAAAACAAAAATTAAGTCCTGAAGATTTAGAAAAACTAAAAAAACACAATGACATTAATGAATGGCCTTGTCCATTGACTGATGAAATGAAGCAGCAAATGCACGATAGTTTTAAAATTGTACCTAAAAAGAAATAAGAAAAAGCAGTAGCGATCATAATTGAATTCGTTATGGCTTTTTGTATATAGAAAACCGTCATCTTTGTGATGACGGTTCTTCTATGTGTTTCTATTGAATGATTGGTGTAAGTTTATTGTAAATAGAAAACTACATTTGCTGTTTTGTTGGCGGCCATATCTCCTTTTTCTACAGGTGTAGAGCTAGATAAATCCATAGATTTTACTGCAAGCATAGCATATCTAGGGTTTACCTCCATAGTCTGTGTATGTGTAGTTCCTAAGCTTGCTGATTTAACTGGACCTAGTTCGCGGCCAAGAGACTTTGCAATCACTTCTGCTTGATGGCGTGCGTCGTTGATAGCAGAAGTAGACAGTTGATCTTCCATTTCTTGTGATACATCAGTTTGGAATGTCAGAGAATTAATATCAGAAGCGCCACTAGCAATAGCAGCGTCGATAGCCTTGCCTATAGAGGCAGTATCATAGATTCTAACGACAACAGTATTATTCACATTATAACCATTTAATTTGGAGTTTCCATCGATATAATCGTAGTTAGGATTAATCGTGATGTTAGATGTTTGAATATTGTTTCTAGATACGCCTAAATGTTGTAAAGAAGAGATGAGTTTAGACATAATTGTATCATTATGTGATTTAGCAGATTGAACGGAAACATTTTTGCTAGATACACCAAGATTTAACAATGCATACGAAGGTGCTACTTGATGAGCAGCTTGCCCTGTGACTGAAATTTCTCCAGGATTAATATCTGCTGCCATGGTGCCTAAAGTTGCAGATGCCATTAATGTGCCAATTGTAAAAGCTTTCAATAAAAGTGAGTGTTTCATAATTTTTCCTTTCCTTGTCATCGTGGATGTTGACAAATGAAAAATAGGTGACCTACAATGAAAGATGTATAGTGCTATGCATCCTTTTTATAGTTATTATACTACATAATAAAAATGAATTTAGAATGAAGGTTAGGAGTAGAATCATGAACCCAATTGATATTATGTTAGATCATAAAAGTATTCGCCAATATAAACCAATGCGAGTGTCACCTCAACACTTAAGTATTTTATTAGATGTGGCAAAACGAACGGCCACAAGTATGGGGATGCAAACATTCAGTATCATCCGTATTGTAAAGCCAGAAATTAAGGCGGCTATTGCAGAAGTATGTAAACAAGATTATGTGAGAGATATGCCTGAACTGTTTATATTTGTGGTGGATGCTTATCGCAATGCACAAATTATGAAAGAAAAAGGACTAGACCTTGATACGGCAAATGATGCAGATCGATTCTTCCAAGGTTGGACAGATGCGTGCTTAGCGGCGCAAAATATGGTAACGGCAACAGAATTAGCTGGATATGGGACAGTGTATTTGGGAAGTATTCTAAATGATACAGAAAAACTGATTGAAATTTTAAACTTGCCTGAATTAACATTCCCTGTAGTAGGACTGGGATTAGGTATGGCTGACCAAAAACCTGCTTTAAAGCCACGTATGCCAAGAGAAGCGAATGTGTTTGATGATGCATACAGCACGTTTGACAATTACCATGAACTACTGGAAGATTATGACGAAGAGATGAATCAATATTATGATCTTCGCAGCCCTAATTATCCATTGCCTAAGTTTACAGACCAAGTAGTAGGGCGATTGAAAATGAAAGACGAGAAGCGAAGTGCATTGATTAGAATAGCAGAAAAACAAGGGTTTCGTTTTTAATGCTATTCTGTTTTGCTTAAGTTCTTAATTGGGAAAAGGGAAACGAGCAACATATTCCTCCACAAACTGATCCTACGGTAGGTTTGCTCCGGAACATGTTGCTCGTTTCTGCGTTTCTACATTTAGGTAGAACTAACAGCATGAAACATTCTACGCATGATGACACTACAAGGGTGGTCTTGGAACATGTTGCTCGTTTCTGCCGTTCTATGTTTAGGCAGAAATAACAGCACAAAACATTCTATGCATGATGACACTACAAGGGGGGCCTTGGAACATGTTGCTCGTTTCTGCTTTTCTACATTTAGGTAGAAATAACAGGATGAAACATTCTACGCATGATGACAGTACAAGGGTGGTCATGGAACAGGTTGCTCGTTTCTGCGTTTCTACGTTTAGGCAGAAATAACGGCGTGAAACATTCTACGCAAAGATGGCGTTCCTTGGTAAATATAGTTTTTAATAAAGTTTGAAAATAATTGTGTTAAGGGGTTGCAAATAATTTGGAAATAGCATATAATACTTTTAGTGCTTGAGACACAAGCACTTTTAATTTTCTCAAATCATATTAGATGAAAGAAAATAAAAAAATGATTAAAATAACTGTTGACACAAACTTGTGAATCTGTTATCATAATCTAGTCGCCACAACACAGAGTTGTGAATGACAAAGTTGATCTTTGAAAACTGAACAATGTAAGGTAATTACTTCGAAAGAAGTAAACATAAGCCAGAGTGCGGGTTTCACATAGTTGAAACCAACCAAAAAATTCTAGCCAAGCAATTGGCAACAACGAAAATGAATGAGCTATCAAATAGCTTCAAGATATCTTGGAGAGTTTGA